>JAFAEA010000236.1 GCA_023424355.1 Chloroflexota bacterium
ACGGGCGTGGGAACTCCGGTTCTCCCGACGCCAAGGGGGTGATGTGCTGTGGATGACTTGAAGCTGCGAGAAGCACTCCGGCCATTGGCGAATGCGCTCACACCGGCATCGGCACTGGACGCTGAACGCAAGGTGCGCGAGGGATTCCGATCTGACGGCCTCATCGACATTGGCGTGATCGCTGGTGCGTTGCCGGCGCAACGGTTTGATCTGGTGGTGCCAGGTGGGGCAACCGCAGGCGTGCAGCCAGCGCGGTTCTTTATCCCAGAGGCATCCAGAGGGGTACGGCTGGCGCTCATCAGCAGCGGCAACGCCTCGGACACCTTCGGTGTGGATGTGCGGGTGAACGGCACCGTGCGAGCCAGCGGCGCTATCCGCTCGGGAACGAACCAATCAACTGGCGTGTTCAGCGTGGCATTGCCGACCGGCAGCGTAGTGAGCATCGAGACGAAAGCCACCATCACCCAGGCCGTAACCGTGACCGTTTTCTATCGACCAGTGGAGGACTAGCAATGGCTATTACGTATTCATATGGGCGCATCGTGATTCAGCAAGGCACCAGCTTCGGCGCGGTGTTCCCGTTCCGCAATCCCGACCTGGTGACGTGCGATGACTTTACCGAGTGGAGCGCCACGTTTGAGATCTTCGACGCTAACGGCGTGAGCCTCTACAAGTGGAGTTCCGCCACCAGCGCCAACGTCGCAACCGGTCTGTGGAACCCCACCGGGAACTTTGCCTACAACGTGTATGTGGAACTGACCAAGGAGCAGACAGCGGCTATGAGCGACTGGGGGCAGGGCCACTTTGACCTCGATGTGCTTGACCCGTTCGGTCATGCCCAGTACCGGGTGCACGACCAGATCGTGCTGGAGGAGGGTACGACACATGGCTAATGGACGAACACTGGTGAGGCCTGAATGGACAACGCTGCCGGGCGGGGATATTAGCGCAGCCGAGTGGGGCGTTGCGCTAACTGATATTGGCGACATCAAGGCGGGTGTCAACCTTGTGGAGACACGTACATTCGACGTGCGAAAGTACGGCTCGATTTTCACGGCCAACGACGCGCCAGCCTTCCAGGCTGCCATTGACGCGGTTCATGCAGCGGGCGGAGGCGTCGTTACCGGGCCTGCCGGGTTCTACACCTTTACGGCGGGACTTACTGTGCCGGATGGGGTTTCGTTCGAATTCCCCGGGAGCGGTTCAACGGAATTTGACTTTTCCGCGATGACAACCAACGCGCCGGGGCCAGCGGGAATCTATGCAGGTGGGACACTCACCAACCTTGGTGGCCTTGGTGCTGACGTTCAAAAAGACACCTTGGCGATTACGCTGGCGGCCGCTCCGACCGGTGTTATGCCGGGCGACTACCTTATTATCTACAACAGCACAGATGGTTCATTCAACCCCGCGCGTTCATACTATCGCGCTGGTGAGTTTCTGCGTGTCCTCTCGGTGTCTGGAACCACCATCACCCTCACAGCCCCCACGTACGCAAGTTACACCGTACACACGAACCGAACCGTCTATAAGGTCACCCCCGCCCGTGTGGCGCTATCGGGATTCAGGGCGGTATTCAAGCCTGGAGCGTCTGGCATTGTCGTTGACCTTGGGACAGGGGTGAAGATCGACGATGTGCGTGCTACCGGCTCGAACCACAGTATTATTCAACTTCGGCGCTGTGTAGACGTAACGCTAAATGATGTGCACGCATGGGACGCCTCGCCCTCGGTCGCAATTAACTACGGCGTTTCCATCGTCAATTGCCAGAGCGTGACCATTGACGAGTCGTTCCTGGAAACGACCCGACACGGCTTGACCCTTACCGGCATTGATGTGCCGGGGTGTGTGCCGAACCGCAACATCACCGTACGCGGTGGCCGCATCAGCTCGAACGGCAATCTTACGCACGGCATGGGGCTTGACATGCACGGAAACGTTGAGCATGTGCAGTTCATTGATGTTGATATGCCAAGAGGCGTGATGATCGCAGGCGACCACACATACCTGCGAGGCCGGGTTCGCTCTGGCCCTGGCGGCACGGCCATCCGATCTCGTGAAATGATCGGCTGGAGCCATGAAATCGACGTAAAGGTGACCGTAACCGAGCAAACCGTCGCGGGGTTTGGCTGGATTGATTTGAAGGAAACGGGGGTCACTCGGCAGAACGGTCACTTGCAGGTGAAGGCAGAGATTGACGCCGGCGCGTACGGTAATATTTCTGGCACACATTACGGCGTGTACATCTACAACAATGGTGGCAGTCACGTCAACGACGTGACGATAGACCTCACCGTGCACTCTGGCCTTCCTGATCTTGGCTCCGGTGCGCTCGCACTCTGGTTGCGGGCGGCAGCAGGAACAGGGTGGCGCGATGTTGATTACACCGTCAAGGCAAAACGCATGGGCGTTCGAATCGAGTGCAGTCCCCGCCTCATCACGCGCCACGACTGTGACATCTATGAGCCGCCCCGCGAAGGCATCATAACGGTTCCGGTCGCATCACCTATCTGGACATCGACCCGGATGCGCTCGTACAACAATCGCGTCTTGTCCGCAGGGTCGACGGGCATTTCGGATCAGATGTCGGGCGTGTCGGGTGGCGAGTTGATATCCGATAACGATCAATCGGTATCGTGTAACCGCCTTGGCATTGGCACGACCTATACCGGCACCAGTTGGTATATCGCAAATATCCGTCGGGTGGTTCGCCGGAACTGCGTGATCGGCGACGACCAGGGCACACCGACACAACTAAGAAGCGATGGGGTTGACAACGTCGGCACATTCATCGACGTGCGCCCCGTAATTGTAGGGAGTGTGACGACAAAACAGCGGGGCACCATCACTACATCGCTGGAAGATCCGCCGATCCTGGCGGGGTAAGGAGGTATCTATGACCGACACGATCACATTACCAAGCGGTGTTGAAGTCTACGAAGGCAAAGTGCTGGTGCTTCCGGGCGCGAGCACGATCATGCCAGTCGGCGATCTCACTCCCGCTGACGTGCAATCTCTCATCGACGCGGTGAACGCCGCAATGGGCCAAGAGCTCGGCGATCTTGCCAACGTGTCTGAAGCCGGGAAGGTTGAGGGCATGGTACTCGGTGTACTGGCCGACGGCAACTGGTCTCCGCAGGTATTAACCGGCAAGCTCGAACGAGTGGGGACCAACTGGAATACCAAAGAAGTTCAGAACGTGTCATGGCTCACGGTCGGGAACGGAATTGATATTCATGACGGCACCTCAACTGGCGGACGAGCGCACCTGCAGCTCGTGTGGGGCGCGAGCGGGAGCTCGAATGCAATTGCCAGAGCCGATCATACTCACCCCCCGACGCTCAAAAGTCGATACATGTTCAACAAATCCGCCGCGGTGCTCGGCGGCGGCACGTCGGAACTGGTGAACGAAACCGTTACCGGTTTGGTGAGCACCGTGATCTACGACGTGGATATCACCGGGCGCCTTGAGGCTGTTAACACAAACATGAGCGGCCGACTTTACTTGCGCACACAAATTGGCGCAAACACCGAACAGAGCGTGACACGTGGGTTCAGTGGCGGCGTGTGGACGGAGGCTTCAACTACCGGCACTCAGATGAGCGTCACAGGCGTCACCAGCCTTCAACTGAAGTTCTGGGCGGAGTACCAGACTGGCGATCCAACCGCGCTGTACACCGGTGAACTTGCGTATTCGATCACACCGAGGGGAGGCACATCGTAATGGCCATTGAAGGAAGTTTGGAAGTTGTGGTGGACGGCGTGAGTACCGCGCAGCGGGTTCGGGTGGCGAGCCTTGCCAGTGTCCCGGCGGTGCTTGCCAACAACTTCGGTATCACGGGCGCGGTGGAGATTGATCCGGTGAAAGTTGGGACGGTGACCGCAGCGGGTACGTGGAGCGGCACCAAGGATGGCAAGCCTGCGACCGCACGGCTGTGGCGCGATATCCCGTTCGAGGAGACGGCTATCGGCAGGGCTTTGGCATCTGGCGAGATCGATCCGCTGAATCCAGGAAGCGAGGTGTAAGCGATATGCGAGCGATACCGCGATATCCGCCGGAATTGGCGGTAGTGAGGGGCTATGACGATGATCGAAACCGCGCTGGGGCCGTTGATCACCGTTGGGCTGCCGATATTGGCAGGTTTGGTCGCCTCCGTGTGGCGGCAGATCCAGAAGCAGCGCAAGACGAAGGCGACCGCGATCAAGACGGTCGAATCGTGGGAATCCACGGTCGAAAAAAAGAACCAGCAGATCGAGGAGTGGGAGCGCCGGTTCAACCGTTTGTACGAAGACTATCAGCGATCGAGGGCGATCATTCGAGATCAGGACGCCCGACTCGCGCGCAAGGACGAAAGGATCGCACATCTGGAACTGCTGTGCGACTCGAAGGGAACACCATCATGAGCCGATTGATAAAGCGGTTCATCAAGTTTCTCGACCCACGGCCAGAGCCGGAGTTCCAGCAACGGATGGATGAATCGCGCCGAAAGGCAGTACAGCAATCGAGAGCTGCGGTCCATGAGACGCGCCGGTTGCGTCGTGAGATCGACAGCATGTATGACCGCATTGTTATCGATGCACCAGGGCGAAAGGAAGGCCAATCATGACTGGCGCAAATATCGATTGGCTCCGGTTTCTCCCATTCATGTCGGTCGCGTTGATTGTATGGGGTTGGGCACTGATTGAGCAGTTCAGCGACCGGCCGTGGAATATCGCCAAGGTGACGATTGTGCTCACCGGATACAGCGTGGCGATCTACATCGGATCGCTGGCATTGAACTACAGCTGGATGAGCATCGACTGGCCTGATGGCTATTACGATTGGGTGCGCGTGCTTATGGGACTGACGTTCTTTGGCGTTCCGTTCGTATGGCGCAATGTGTGGTGGTCAATCCGTGCCTGGCTGGATCGGAGACGTGACAGATGAGTACTTCCGGGATCCTGTGTCCAGACTGCGGTACACGACTGGCAACGATTACCAAGGGGCAGGCGGTGAGATTCATGCCAGGCACCATCGTTGAACGACTGTTCGCCCATTACGCTCTGGTGCGGTGCCAGTGTGGGTGCGAGCGCAAGATTCGATATCCGCTGGAGAAGGCCGCGTAAGGAACGGCACAACTGAATGAGGTGATGGCGATGGCTGTCGGGAACGCAGAGATGCGTTGCTGGCGGCTTCTTTCATTTAATCGAGGTGGAGATATGGCTACATATTCAACGGAGATCCCAGGCGTTCCAGGTGGCCCGATTGTCACCAGCTTTCCGGTGTATCTCAAGATCGCTCCAACGTGGCGCACCAACGTGCGACCAGGCATCAAGGCTCGCACGCCACGACGGCCAGTGCAGCACGAGACCGCCAACCCGAACAGCATGGCGGTGGATGATGCCACCTATCTCTACAACGGCTCCGGCGGCCGTCAGGCCAGCTGGCACATCACCGTCGATGACATCGCGGCCTATGTCGGCATTCCGCTCGATGAGGTGACGTGGCAAGCGTCCGATGGTGCCGGACCCGGCAACTACAACGGGATCAGCTGCGAGCTGGCGGTTCATCGAAACATCGTTGCCAGTGATGCTCGACGCGCTGAATCACAGCGCAAGGCTGCCGAGATCATGGGCAAGATCGGTGCGCGGCTCGATGCTATGCCACCCGCGAAACGTCACCACGATTACGCTCCAGACAAGAAGTGGTGCCCTGCCCAGATGATGAATCGCGGCGAATGGAATCGATACGTGGACTGGTGGGCCGGGTACTTCCAGGAGGAGAAGCGATCGATGGCTGGCGGTGGATCCGAATCGGCCTACAAGAAGGGTGACCGTATCGAGGTGACCGCACAGGCACTGAATGTTCGTGTGGGCTATGGCCTCGACTACCGCATCGTCACCACGCTCACGCCAGGTCGAACCGCCACGGTGATTGCTGATGACGCTGGCAACTCCAGCGTGTATCGCGATGGATACCAGTGGCTGAACGTGGATATCGACAACTTCGGCACCGGCTGGATGGCCATGGGCAACGCCTCGGAAAGCTGGGTCGGAAAGGCTTCCACCCCCGCGCCAGTAGAGCCGCCGAAGAAATACGCGCCAGTGGTTCCGGTGAAGGAACTGCTGGAGACGAACTTTAGCTTTGCCGATAAGTACAACACCGCCGAGGGCATCACCACCGTCAATGAATCGGAGTTCATCTTCGTGGCTGACGTGATCGAGTTCAAGCGCAGCTCGCCAGCGAAGCAGTACGCGATGGAAGCCGCCAAAGATGTGAAGGCGCCGTATCAGGACGGCGATCGTGTGATTGCCGCATGGCTGGTGAAATCCAGCGAAGGAACCTGGTGGTATCTCCTCACAGGTGGAGACGATGAATGGGTGAGAGTGAAGTACATCGACACGGTTCGCATTGCCGATGCTCCGCTGCTGGGAGATGACGCTAATTGAGAAAGGCGGTGATCGTGGGCCTCTGCTCCGCGATGGCCGAGCAAGCCTGTATCTCCCACATGCCACCCGGTGGGTCGAAGTCGGGCGGCGGCAACTTACAAGAAATCCTTGTGAGTTCGAGTGTTCACAACTCCGGACATAAGGCCGGACATAGTGAGGTCATAAGGGACGCTAATGTCCACAACCAGTGACATAGCGACATTTCAGGCCGAAAACGACAAGAAGGAGACCCAACCATGAGTGACCAGTGCGATAGCTGCCAATGTTGCGATTGCAGCGCAGCTGAAGATTGTGGGCGAACGTGCCCCGATTGCAAGCGAGAAGGGAAGTAGACATGGCAACTAAACCAACCAACACCAGCATCACCCAGAGCGAACCGGCGCTGACCTATGGCACCATCGTGGCTGCCATCGCAGCTGCGTTCGCTGTGGCCAAGACGTTCGGCCTGCCACTCACTGAAGATCAGGAGAATGCAATCCTGCAGTTCCTGACGATCCTCGGGCCGATCATCACAGCGGTAATCATTCGCCAGAAGGTGTACTCGCCGGATACCACTCAGCGGATCGCTGACCACGCGGCCGAGACGGGCGATGCCACCATCGCACCGCCGCCGGCGAAGTAGAGTCTTCTCGGCCTTCTAGAAACAAGAAACCCTGGGCACATTAGGCCCAGGGTTTCTTGTGACAAGGTTGAGACCGTTCGCGAGGATTTGATCCCCGGAGCACCTGGAGAGATTCGAACTCCCAACCGTCGGTTTACAAAACCACTGCTCTACCGTTAGAGCTACAGGTGCCAAGCTGCGTAGGTCAGACACCCTGCAGAGGCGGTGTACACGTCCTCCCTACGCATGGAGCGACAGGCGAGAATCGAACTCGCATCCACAGCTTGGAAGGCTGGCATTGGGCCATTCAACTACTGTCGCATGAACGATCCGAACCGGCGACGGGATTCGAACCCGCAACCCCCTTCCAAAAGTCGGTGCTCTGCCGTTGAGCTACGCCGGGACAGATCGCTCGACGCCGGCTATCCCGTAGGAAGTGATCCCAGATCACTTGTCACCAGCATCCTGCAAAAATTCTAGCAGAGTAGACGCGGTATTTGTGGATCTCCGCCACGACAACATCAACGCGAAAAACGGCCAAAATTGGACCAATTCACGCCTGCACTCACGCCTCCAACATAAAACCGGGCCAAATGGCCCGGTATCATCAACGTTTTCTGTTTTATGGTGCCGGGAGAGAGATTCGACAGTCTGCACAACGCTGCATATTTTCGCTTGAATCTACATGCTGATACACGCGACTACACGCGCATGCACGCGCATGCGTGAATATCAATTCACGCGCGGAATTCACGCACCGCCTGATTCACGCATGAGGATCTCTTCCATCGCGTTTGCTGCAGGGCGCTGCATATCGACATCTACATGCGAGTACACATCGGCTGTGGTGGCCAGGCTGGTGTGTCCAAGGATGCTGGAGACGACTTTGATATTGATTCCTGATCGCAGCATGGCCGTGGCTGCCGTATGCCGGAGATCATGTAGTCGGCAATGTGGCACGTCAGCGAGATCACACACGTTCTTATGCCATCGTGCGATGCTCGATTGTGGAAGCAGCAAACCGTTACCTCGATCGAACACAAGATCCGTTGAGACCCATTCTTCCGATCGCAGCCGGCGCTCATTCTGATCGACCTTCAGAAGCCGAAGTGCCTTGATCGCGATCTCGGGTATGGCGATAGTGCGAGTGCGACTGGTTTTGGTTGTGACTCCAACGTGCTGACGAAAGTTCTCATCACGGGTGATGGTTCGTTGGCATGAGATTGTTCCCGCCGAGAGATCCACATCTGCCCACATGAGAGCGCGCATTTCGCCAGGTCTCAATCCCGTTGAGAGTGCCAGCGTATAGAAGGCGTTGAGCGTAGTATCACCTCGCACTACCTTCATCACGGCATTGATGTGTGATTCTGACCACACCATACGCCCAGAACGTCGAAGAGTTGGCGTCATAGTACCTAGCACTGGATTCGAGTTGATCACGCCGAGTGCGATGATCTCCTTCATGGTTCCGTGCAGAATGATTCGCGAGTTGCGAACAGACGACGAACTGTATCGAGAGGCGAGATTGTCTATCCATCGCTGAACATCGTGCGGTGTGAGTTCCACGACTTTGCGTTTTCCGAGATGAGGGTAGAGGCGTGTCTCGGCAACCTGCTCATAGCTGGCGTAAGTATTGCTCGACCAGCGACGTTTCCCGCGCTCCAGATATTCGATCACTGCCTCTTTCACCGTCATCTGGGACGCTGGCGAATATCGTCCGGAACGCTTCAGGCGACCCACAGTGCGTAGATGGTCTTCCGCGTCCTCGATGGTTCCGAAGGTCTTGGATCGCCATTTCGTGCCTTCCTGCCATCGCGCCTGATACCGAATCTCGCCCTCACTGGTTTGCCGCTCGGTGACAAAACCGTCGCCTCGCCTTACCTCGTGTTTTCGCCTTGCCATATCGCCCTCCAGTCAATTGCCCATGATGACTACCGCACAAAAACTGCTGATATATCAACAACCTGTGACAATCTGGTACATCTTGCCTAATCAGAACAAGTGTTCTAAAGTCTGTTTCAGGAACGATGGTATCACAACAGATCGGAGCGACCAGTGATCAAGCGAACTCGTGTTTTTCGTAGCGTGACCGTGACCAAGGAGGATGGGCGAGAGGGCAAGTACTCGGCTCAAGTGATTGTCGAGACCAACATCGAAACGGGCGCGGTGGTCTTCAAGGTGGTATCGCAGGTGTTGCCGAAGAGATGCGCAAAGTTCCGGGGCTCGGGCAATCAAGCTGCTGACCAGGAGCACTTGATGAAGCTCTGTCAGGACATGTACGAGTTCGATCGAGGATATGGGCCACGACCGGTGCCGAAGCCTGGCGGAGGGAAGCGCAAGGGATCCACACGTATGGCTATTGCGCCAACGTGCACCAAGTGTGGCGGCGATGGTTGGTACGTCGATGAGACGGGATACGAGTTCACCTGCGAGTGTCGAGGCAAATATGCAGACTTCTGAAACACTGCCCAACTGGCCACCACCAGATGGCGAAGTCATCGGTGTCGAACGTGCTCGCGAATACGTGGCGTGGATCCGCGAGCATGTGGCTCCGCTTCTCAAAGAAGGCGAGCGGATACTGCGAGATCGGTTCGGTGACACGGGAGTGACAGCGGTGTCAGCTCGTGTCGATCAGATCGCAGAGTGGAAGCTTGATCCTCGATCGGAACGTCTTAACGTGGGCGTGCTGTATTGCTCCATCAAATCCGGCGCCTGGGCGATGCTGGACATCAATATCAAGCGGGATGGTCGGTTGGAGCTGCGGCCTGGGTGGAATATGCGGTGAGGAAACTATCGAGGTAGGAGCACTTAAATGTGTTTTTCCTTCTGCACTCTTCCGATAATCTTCAACGCAGAAGCTCTGTGGCTCTCATAGTCGCCCATCAGTGTATCTATCGTCATATAGAGATCGTAATCTGCGGAGTTGCGAGCTTCTCTGAGCTGATTCAAATCGTCGGCCAGGTTCTCGTCAATCGATTCGAGTGCAGTTATGACGTCTCCGTGGACCTTAGAGCCTTTTCCGAAGCTAACGGACCTATCTCTCGCGAAAAAATCCCGACAAACCAGAAATGTCGCATAGTAGAGACGGCTCATTGCGGTGCGCTGTTCAGCCTCTGAGCACGTACCCCAGCAATTCTTGCTTGCAACATCCAAGAATCCCATGGGATCGAACATCACTCAATGACTCTCAAAATGATCGGTGTCACCAATTGGCAATCCCCCGGGTATTCTGATTTGTATTCGGCCCGAATATCGGATTTTGCAATCTCGAACTCTTGATCAGGCAGACGAATGCGAAGGTAAAGTGAAAGCTTTACTTCATCGTCGATGTTAGTCGAAAGACGAACCTCGCCAACGGAGAGATCATCACGGCTGGCGAATTGTTCAGCGATCGTGATGAGAGAAATGATCTGCTCAAGTGCAAGGGGATTGTTGTCAATGAAGTCTCTTACCGCTGCTCGATGATGTAGGGGGGCCGAGTCGATTGAAGCTTGAGCTTCGGCAGGAACAAGAATCGATCTGCGAGCCGCAACCCTATCCATTCCAGTTGACGGCCATGCCCATACCTTATCGCTCGCACCCAGGGCACTTGCGAGGGTTTCTATCACTTGGTATTGGGTCAGTCTATTCATCTATGTCACCTTCATCCAACTTGCTCTTAGCAGATACCATCTCAATGCCTTCATCGAACCCTTCTCGATCAAGGAATTTTTTGATGGCACTATTCAAGGCAGTGCGCGCTGACCTTCTGGACTTGCTTGTGGTGATCTTTTTCTCGTTGTGGCCGTCAATGAGACTGCAATACCACGCCTCATCGGTTTTTAGAATGACGAACCCCGCCATCGCGGATTCTCCATCCTTTCCAACTACCCTCATTTGAAGTACATTGTTTGAAACAAGCATTTCCTCGAGCAGCTCGTCCCTTTTCTGGTCATATGAGAGCTCTTGCTTGTCACCCACTGCGAATACCTCTCTATAGTGCCGCAAGTCGCAATCTTCTAGGACGGTCCTTCTGGATCCGTCGCTTGGAACTAGCACCCGTTCGTTTCTGCATTGTGGTTTACAAACGGCACTGATGTCAATAATTATTGACGCCTCCACACAATCACGCCGTTCCCCACATGCTTGAACGTCGCCGGCTTCGGTGAGCACGGCTCGAAGCGATGGTCGCCCTGGGCATATCGGTCGTGCACGTCTCGGCGATACCCGCAGTGGCGGCAATAGGCGCCGTTCATCGGGAGCGGGCGGCGGGGTGGGGTGGTCATGGGTTAGGGGCGATCTTCATGCGGTATATGGGAATATTCAGTCACATCGCCCACTGACTTCTTTTGTGGATCCCAAGACCCTGGGATGTCGCTTGAAGATGGAATCGCAACTGTTGGGTCGTAAGGATAGCCAGCTACAATCGTTTCAATAGCGGTAATTGCATCAATATCCAATCCCCCACTCATGAACGACAGCACATGCCAATCATGACGAACAAACACAATTGCAGTTGCTCCGGTTCCATTTTGGACCGCGCAAGTTTGATCACCCTCTATTCCTGTGTCTGCCCAATGCGCAGTGTCTCCGGTGCTTATGAAGTAGGCGGCGGCTTCATCACACATGCCCTGAAACGCGTCCGAGGCACTGGTGGCATCGACAAATTCATAGGAGGTGATGACAAGGAGGAGAGGCGAACCAGCAGCGGGGGATTTTGCGACCAGGCCTATTTGGGTAACCCGATCGGCCTGGGGGACGTAAGCGATTGGTTCAAGTGGTTTTTCTGATTGGGAAACTGGTGGTTCACTGTCATCGGAAGGCACTTCTCCTCTTTCATCGGACAGGAGATAGAGGTTTGCTCCGTTCTTCAGATTTTCGAGAATACGGAAGTTCACTCTTTCGAGCTGGATCCCAAGCAATGAGAATTCATATCCCGATGTTTGGGGAAGCTCAACGTCAAACTCGTAGTAGCAGCCTCTATGCTTGTTACCATTGTCGAATGTAGCGGTTGCTTCCATGCCCGTGGGAATATCGAATTTGAACTGATGGTCACCATCCCAACTCATCACTTCGAGACGAGCGGGCTGTCCAAAGTCGTCAACCTGGCAAGTTGCTGTATCCAGAGAAGAGACTTCATCGCTGACGAACAGCTTGATCGTCAGGACCAGCGAAGTTGAAGTGGACTGGTTGCTGTCTCTTGTGCCACGCTGGCCAGCCGTCATATTGACCGGGATCACCAGGAGTACAGAGATCACGATTGGCACAAGATATCTAGCCACCATACATTCCTCCTAATTTCGCTTCTTCAACATCCGGCCATATCCCTCAACCACATATCGTATGTGATCGATATCTTCCTCATCGAAATCGTATCTATCGAGTACTGGTCGCAGAGCAGCGATGGCGGGCGAATCTCCTTCTTTCCCAGTCTCAATGTCATATCCAGCGGCGGCAAGAATATCGGCGGACGACACCCTCAGCGCTTTTGACAAAGCAAGAACATCCTCGGGAGGGGGTAGCTCTTTTGCCGCCCCTCGTTCAATTCGAGATACCCAATTTTGGGACTTGCCAATTGCGTTGGCCAGCTCCATCTGACTTTGGAAACCTGCGGATATTCGACTGGTTGCTATGAAGTTGCCCAATTTGTCCATGCTCCTAGTTTTGCTCATTAGATAACTATTGACAATCGCATAGTGAGTAGTTACTATTGGGTTACCGCGAGATGAGACGTAAGTATTCTCTCTCGATAGCTAAGGAGTGAGTCCGTGAGTCGCATGATCGTTATGGACCCCGACACCAAGAAGAACGTAACCCTGGTGCTGACATGGGGCATTGATGCCTGGCTCAAAGAGCAGGCAGATATTCGCAGTGAGCGAGAAGGCAAGCGCGTTTCCAACGCAGTCATTGCTCGTGAGGTTTTCGAGAATGCCATGCGCGAATCCGAAGCCAAGTCCGGAAAGGCGGCATAGATGAGTGAGTTCGTGCCGATCGAGGAGGTCATGCAGGCGCTTCAACTGACGAAGCGCCAGGTCTACCGCGATATCGACCAAGAGCGAATCCCTGGATTCTTTCGATACACCGGCAAGAGAAACCGAACCGCCTACGTGCTGCGCCATGAGTGGAACCTATTCCTCCGTCGTGAGTGGACGCCGAAGAGTGATCGGCCACGAGTTGGACTCCATGAGGTGCCGCGACTCGAAAAGGTGAGCTGATCATCCTGATCCGGAGCTCAACCTTGAGGGCAATCCCTGCTGTAGCGGTGGAGATTGAGGGCTCCGGATCAGGGCGATCGGCCCCACCTAGAGAGTACGGGATGCAAATCCACAGTTGATATATGCGCAGGAAGGGAGGTGAGACACATGGCACAGGCACCACGCATCACAAAGGAGACGGCGATTCGAACCGAGCTCGCATTTGATGCACTAACCGAAGGGCTGTCCGATGGAGTGCTCTGCGAGATCGAGCAATCCAACGTGATCCGACTGTTGTTCGACGCTCAGGCGAGCGCGACTCGATCAGATCTGGCAGCTCAGATCGCAGTGGGCGGTATGCGCGGCAGCATCGAGAGGCGGCATCACCAGGATTTGGTGAATGAGTTCACTCGACTCGGCTCGATCATGTCGCCGTTACCAGCGGAAGACATGGAACCGCTCGACGCGGCGTAGGCGAAACCCTGACCGGGTCGGACCGATCAGGGCTTCAAGACAAGAGATTGACAACTGGAGTATACCAAATGGACCAACAAAACGCTGAAAACACATCCCAGGCGCGACCTCTCGCAGACATTCTGCTTGAGCTCAAGTCTGCCCGTGAGCGCAGGGCCGCGATTGATCTTCAGATGGCAGACGCCATTGGGTGGGAAGCCAACCTCAAGGACGAGATCCGATTGGCGATGGAATCCCAGGGCGTGAAGACCTTCGAAGGTCATGGCCTGCAGATCCAGTCCAAGGTTCGCCGAGGGGTAGAGGTGACCGATCGAGAAGCATTGGTTGCCGGTTGCGCGATGGCTGGGAAGTATCAGGACTTCCTCAAGTTCGACGAGGTGCGTGCCAAGAAGGCCGCGCTCGAAAACGACTGGCCGGGCGTGACACGCACCGAGACTCAGTATCTCGCGATTGTCGAGGTGAAGTCATGAGTAGCGCGACCATCATCAGCTTCCCCGGCAGCAACGTCATCATCAATCACGTATCGCGCTATGAGCGCGGCGACCAGACATTCTGGCGCCGCGCATGCCGCGATGCTGGTGTTCCAGGCGTGAATATCTGTCCGAAGTGTGACGACTCCGGCATTGTTCCGAACTGCGAATGGCCAGACACCGATGACTTCACGGATTGTCCGCTGTGCTCGCAATCGGGCCCGATGAACCTTCCAGATCAGGGTGAGGTGCAAGATGCGTGAGATGTGCCGCTGGTGCTTTGGCACCGGCAAGGTTGACGCTGAGCGCTTCTTTAAGACTGACCTTTTGGGCAACGCCATCACGGGGCAGGTCGAATGCGGCCAGTGCCACGGGAGGGGCTATCAGGATTGGGTGGCGCAGGAGCTTCATGCGTTTCAGCTTGAGACCAACCAGAAGATTCTTCGCAAGGCGGTTGATCTCGGTGGCTCCGCCCAGTCGCGCGAAAGCAAAATGTTCGGCGTCACTGAGATCCGAGAGGGAAAGATCACGCATGTGTATTTCAAGCCCAAGGCTGTTTGCGAACTGCTGGGTTTGATCTTCCCTGGTGATGTCGAAGACATGGAGCGCACGATCGCTTCCGCCCGATACGGGATCGAAAGTGATTGGGTAGTGAAGCCACTCACCGAGATCGACGAGGAGCAGCTTCCAGCCGATCAGATCCGCCGTAATGGCATCACCTGCAAGGCTCTGCAGCTTCAGTTGAATCAACAGTACCGATTCACTGAGTGGGATGACCTCTGCAAACCGTTCAAGCGAAATGACCGGTTCTATTCGCCGATCCTGCGTCTCAAAGACGACGTGTGGAACATCCGGCGAGGCCGCGATGTGAAGTCGCAATGGCGAGCTGCAGTGGAGGCAGTCAGGGCGTCCACCAGCGAAGCAAAAGCCGCCTAAGGAGTAAATGATCATGACAGACACAAAACAGTCAACCAGCAGCGGTCTGGCAGTTCATCCGGGCCATTGGGTTCCAGCGGTGGACAACCGCCAGGACATTGACCTGATTCGCCAGACCTATGCGAAGACACTCAACAACAACGAACTCGAACTCCTGGTGGCACACGGCAACCAAATGGGACTGAGTGTCATCAAGAAGCAGATCTACGGAATCAAGCGTGGTGACCAGATGAGCATTCAGGTCGGCATCGATGGATACCGCGCGATTACCGAATCCAACCCGGACTTCATGGGCTATGAGGGCCCGGAATGGTGCGGGCCAGATGGCCAGTGGGTGGATGTTTGGCTCAACCCAGAGCCGCCACGTGCCGCACGTATGGGTATATACCGCAAGGGATTCGCCAAGCCGATTTGGGGTGTCGCTGTCTACGATGAGTTCGTTCAGACCTTCTACGACAAATACACCAAGTCGCAGAAGCCGAACTCGATGTGGCAGAAGATGCCGGCCAACCAGCTCGCGAAGTGCGCAGAGGCCCAGGCGCACCGTAAGGCTACGCCTGGGGTGCTAGGTGGCACTGAAATGTACGACGAGGATTCACCTGAGGTTGAGCAGGTCCAGGCTATGGGTGTGGAGACAACAGTCACGGTGTCTGGTGGATCTGCCGCTGACGAATGGAACAAGGCCAACCGTCGCCTTCGAGCAATCGCTGCTCAATACAAGGTTCCAGATGAGCATCTCGGCCTGTATCCGAAGGTCTACAAGAAGGATTCGTTGAAGGATCTCACGGCGCAGCAGCTCAACGCACTGGCGAACAGCATGTCCACTGCTCCAGAGAAGATCGAGCCGTACTTTGCCGATCTCGTTGCGAAGTATGGCTCCGAGCCAGCGACCCACGACGAGGAAGTTGAGGCGGGTTCTGAACCATCCGACGACGTGGAGGATACGTACGAAGGAGAGTTCCAAGAGGTCACCGAAGACGGTGAAATCATCCCGGAAGGCGTCGGTCGAGGCAACTTCCAGAGCCCACTGATTGACGTTCCTTTGGAACATCCGAACCACGGCGATTCGTAGTTGGAAACGGCCCGGTGGGGGATCTGCCGGGCCGTCCTATTCAAGAGGTGAACGATAGATGAGTTGGGTAAAGCTGGATGATGGCTTCTTTAGAAACACAAAAGTTGTCGGAATTTCTGCGGAATCTCGACTGATTTATCTCGCCGGACTGTGCTACGCCAGCGCTTCGCTCTCTGACGGAACTGTGCCAAAAGGTGCCGTAAAAATACTCGCCGCAGAGGCAGGAGTTGCTTCAACCGCTAAGCGTATTCGCGAGCTGGTAGAAGCGGGGCTATGGGTCGAAAACCCTGATGGTTACGCCATTCATGACTACCTGGAGCATAACAGCAGTGCAGAAGATGTTCGCTCGAAAAAGGATGCTGCAAAGGAGCGGATGCAACGCAGGCGTTCGCAAAATGTTCGCGCGAACAAAGAACGAACTTCGCGCGAAGTTCGCGAGCCAGATACAGATACAGATACAGAGTTAACCACAACTAACGTTGTGGTTGGGCCGCAAGCGCCTGCCACCCAAGATCCTGAACCGGTTGAAGAAAAACCTAAACCGAAACGGGCAACGCAGATCTCTCCTGACTGGCAGGTGAGCGATCACTTGCGGGAGTGGGCTCATGGCGCCGGGTACACCGACGCCGATCTTGCCCAGGAAGCGCCGAAGTTTCGGGATCACTGGCTTTCCAAGGGCGAGCCCCGGAAAGACTGGGACGCGGGATTCCGGATGTGGATGGCAAACGCCAAGCAATACGGTCACCTGTTTGCGAAACCGAAGCAGGCTGGACCGCCGCCCAATCTCCAAACCGACAGCTATCGGGGTGATGACGAGAGCCACTGGCTCGGTCAATACGCCCAAACACACGGGAGAAAGACAGCATGAAACACATTGGTGAGGTGATGCGGGATTCGAATATCGCCGACCTGGTGGCAAGTGTGACCGCCAAGCGTGAAGCGCGCAGGCAGGCCGGCATCGAGCAGTACGGTTGGGATGTTGATTGCGTCTGCGACTACTGCGGCGATACCGGAGTTGATCCGGAAACCGCAAGGGTATGCAACTGCGAAGTTGGCCGGAATCTCGAGACCGCGCGACGCCTCGAGCGCGATTGGCACACATTCGTGCCGTGGCGATTCAAAGACTTTCGCCTCGAGACACACCCAAACCGACGGGCCGCGAAGGAAGTGCAGGAGTGGGTCGCATCGGGATTCGACAATCGCGAAAACCTGATGCTCGTTGGCCCGGTTGGCAGCGGCAAGACAGGGTTGGCCATTGGTGCCATGCGTGAGATCTACATGACCGATGCGGTTTGCAGATTCGACACCTTCTCCGGTTACCTGGACCAGCTGCGGCCAAAGGATACGCCTTCGCTCGATGCGCTCGAAATGGATCACCTCACCTCAGCTGGACTGCTGGTGATCGACGACCTGGGCACGCAAAAGATGACCGATTGGGTGGCAGAGCGATTGTACCTGATCGTGAACGATCGATACCAAAACGGTTTGCCGATGATCGTGACCACCAATCTGACCGGTGATGAACTCGATCGGATGCTGGGAGAGCGAATCATGAGCCGACTCTCGACATCTTCACGGATGGTGGCTGTTGGTGGATCCGATCTCCGAAAGCGGGGTGCAGCATGATCGACGAAATGTCCATCGAGGAGTTCCACGAATACCAGGCAACAGGCAAAATGCCATTCCGATTTCTGGGCCAAAGTCGATCCAGAGTGCTGGATATGGTCGCCAAGAAGGCTCCAGAACTGCTGGACCACGCGACAGAGGCGATGAGTTCACCGCCGGAGTATAGGCCCGGACCGGCACTCACGATTTCGGAGAAGGCGTTTCAGTCGCAGGTTGAGCAGGCCGCGCGTGCTTCCGGTTGGTATGCGTACCACACCTACAGCTCGCGTCGAAGCGAGCCGGGATTCCCGGACCTGGTGCTGGTGAATCCGACGCGAAAGCGCACGGTGTTCGCCGAACTCAAGACCGAGAAAGGTTCGGTATCGGATCACCAGAAGCGATGGCTTTGGGCGTTGAAGGAATCAGGTCAAGAAGCGTATCTCTGGCGACCATCAATGTGGTCAGAAATCGAAGCAGTGCTCACGCGTAGATAAACAAGAGCCCCGAGGCGGCGGCAACCACCTCGAGGCGATGCCAAATACAAACCCTGACAGGAGTGATTCAGCATGAAAACGATACATGCTCCAGCCGGAGCCTACCTCAATTCACAAATCAAGCGTGCGGTGTCGTCATGAACTACCTCGACTACAACCGCAACGACGATACGACTCCAGAGACACGGGCGAAAGACAAGGTAGCCGACGCAGAAAACGCTGTGCGGCGTGAGATGCACCACGCTCGCGAGTGGCAAAAGCGGCCGGCAAGCTCGCTCCAGGAGAAGGCTATCGCCAACCATGTGGCACGAGCCCGTGAGGCAAACCGAGCTCTATTGGCGGCGATGCGAGATCTGCGAACGTTAGAGGTGGCCTCATGATCAAGACCTCCACTCGGATCGATGCCCGATCCCTCATCAACCGCGCTCTTGGATATAGCGCTCCATTTCGGTTCATCCAGACCAAAACAGGATTCTGGTGGTGCGAGATTCGACTGTCACCGATCCAGTACACCCGCGCGAGTGCCTGCTGCCCTGGAGAGACCCAGATGTCGGCAGCGGTGAATGCAGTGAAGCAGGCCGAACGCCTGAGAAAGGCGGCTGCATGAGCGCCTACACCAAGCAATCCAAACGGCCCAAGCCGGCCAAGCCGCAGGAACTGATCGACAGATTCAAGAGAGACATGGCCGAAGCGGGGTTCGATGTTTTCCCAATCTACAACCTGGGGTCGCCCTACATGCCAAACGTGACTATCGAGATTTGGCAGAGGCGAAACACAGAAGGCAAGGAGGCCCAGCCATGACCCAGCGTGAACAGTACGAATTTGGTGACGGCTCCCTGATTCGATTCATGAAGCACCAGATGGGGTTTACCCCAACTTCCGGCCAGCCTGACGATGCGCAGATGATTCAACGCCTGGCCGTGAAAGCGCAAGAGCTGGCGGCAGAGGAAGGCATCGAACTGACGAAGGAAGCGGCGATGGCGAGAGCGCAAGAGAACCTGGCGCATGTGCGAAAGATGGCGGGAGGTGTGAGGTGAGCGAGATGTTGACCCTGTTCGCATCCACCGCGACCGGTTGCCTGCTGATCGGGATCCTGTACGCGGTGATTGCTAGCTGGTTCGAGGGGAGGGGGAAGAAATGATTGAGCGCCCAACCTACAAAGGCATGAACGTTGACGAGTATGCGCGGCACTACGTGAAGCGTCAGGCCGACATGGGATTCAATCTTGAGCTGATCAAGTACGGATGTCATGGCCAGTATCACGGCGAGGATCTACGAACCCAAGTAGGGCATGGAGTTCTGGTGCGCGGCACGGGCGAGGACGTCAAGGTGAAATCAGACGAGTTGTTCGTGCAAATCGGTGATGAATGGAAGGTGTTCAGTCTGCCGAAGCTGTACGAAGAAGTGACCTCCGGCGCGATTCAGGCATCGCTGCTATGACCCCCGCCGAGCACGACCGCCAGGGCAAGGCCGACTACGCCCGGTACGCGCTGACCTGCTGCTTCCACCACGAGGGCAGCGTGTACATCCGGTGCGAGTGGAGCATCAAGCGGGTATGCAGCGAAGAGGAATGGCCGGGGATTCTGGCGAGAGAGAACGCATACATCGCGCAACAGGAGGAATTGGCAGCAACCGTAGCAGCGCCGCAGCAGGCGAGCTTGTTCTAGCAAGGAGTGAAGAACGATGACCGAGAACGAACCGATGAGCTTTGCCCGCAACGACATTATGCGGGCGACAGAAGCGGCTCTAAAAGCCTACGACCAGGGCGTTGAGGACGGCATACGACAGGAGCGGGAGAGGATCAGGGAGGCGCTGTTGAGTGACGAGGCGAATGATGTCGCCAAGCAAGCCTACAGGAATGAAGCCCATGCACATGACGTAGCACCGACAGGTGTTGCACTGCAAGACCCGCTCGACGCAGCGATTGACGCAATCTACGACCACATCGGCCTCGGAGCCGTGACCACGGAGGCCACGAATGAACGATGAGCAGAGCGCCGAACTGGTGGAGGAACTGGCCGACGCGATGTGGACGGGAGTGTTAGAAGACTCCACACGAATGGAGCGATACCGCCTGATCGGAACTTCAATCATGCCCATCATCGACCGCCTGCTGGCCGACCGCGCCACCACGGTAGCGGAGCCGGACGCGGAGACGGTGGAGCGTGTGGCATCCGCCATATCGGAGCATGGTCGGGCCGGAGATGTGGAAGCCATGGCCCGAGCCGCCATCGCCGCGATGCCGTCGTGTGCGGATGCGGAGTGGCTGGATGAGGCGCTCGATAGCGTGCATCCGGAAACGTACGTGTCATACGTCCACCAGTGGAACAGTGAGGATGGAATGCAAAGAGCATGTATCCGCTGGCCAAGAAAAGACGCGAAGAACTGGAACGGATATCCCCACCACGATTCCGTAGGATATGGCACCACGCGCAAGGCCGCGATTCTGGATGCTGTGAAGAAGGCCAAGGAGGCGAGCATCAATGGCTAAGCCAATCATGCTATTCGAGAGCCAGTTGAGCCGTACCGTCTATGCCACCAGAAGCTACAAGACGACGGACGGCAACAACTTCACCTGCACCGGCCAGAAGGATGACGTGACGGACTACGTCGGCCACATCGCAACCCGCGCCATGCTCCGCAATGGTGCGCTCGCCAAAGCGGTCAGTGTGTATCAGACCGCCATTGAGAACGGCAACGACCCGGTAGACGCGATGCACGATGCAATCCTTTCCGCCGGAGACACCGCCTTCCCTGGCGTGGCAGCAACAGAGGAGGCGAGCGGTGAATAACGTCATGACAATCGTGCAAGTCGAGGAAGCCATCGTCTGGAACTCGTACCGCGCCACGACCGAGGCTATACAGAAGGCCCAGGAGATCGCAACTGAATCCGGCACCAGCGAACTGATGGTGGAAGTGATTGTCAACATCGTTTCCGATGCCTTCCCAGGTGAGCACAGCTCTGGCCGGTCGCGGTCACGCAGAGCTGGATATGCGGTGTGTATCTACCGCTCAAAGGAGGCGAGTTATGAGTAGTGATGTTGTACTCGCAGTGCTTCTGGCAGTTACGAATATCTTCTGGCTCTGGTTCAACCTGGGCACCATTCAGCGGTGGGAAAGGTCATCCGATAAGTGGTCGGAACTCTGCCGAGAACAGAACAACACATGGTCCGAGTACGCCAGCGGCCTAGTGCGTCAGTTGCAAGACAAGGAGCACACCAATGGATAACCGCGAATTCACCGACCCGCCTCATGACTACTACACGACCGGCAATGGATACCTGGCGCACAGTGCCTACCTCAACAACAGTCGATTGTGGAATACGAGAGAAGGCGCAGAGCGGTATGCGAAGCGCGGAGAATTTGTCTACAAGGTGACCGTCGAGCTTGTTGGCAGGGCACCTCGTGACTTTGGACATGAGGAGTCCACCAATGGATAACCGCTTCACCACCGTACCGAATGGCCACCCAGCGCCGCTGTGGTACCAGCCGACCGATGGCTCGCCACGCCTCTACTGGACCGACGAGGAATGGGACTACCAGCAACGGATCTACCGCAAGGGCGACAACAGCGCCGACGCCATCCAGGAAGCAATCGACACCCGCAACCACCAGCCGGTGGGGATCCAGATCAGGCCGCAGATGATCGATCGGCCACGAACCTGTGGTCATTGCAAGAACACGTTCTATTCATCGTGGCCGCAAGCCAAGACATGCGGGAATCCGGTGTGCGCTACCGAGTATCGAAAGGCAGCGGCGCGAGAAGCGTATCACCGGAGCCCAGAGAAGCATCGAGCGGCGAAGCGTGAGCGCGATCGAAAGGCGAAAGCGGTATAGCTAGCGAGGCCGCTTTCCTGCGGCATCAGGACAAGTAACCCAGTGCCATTGCGAAAGCAGCTGGCGCCTGGCTGACAATCGCCCCAGAGATCGTGCCAGCGAGAACCTCGTTCGTGAGCGTTCGTACCCACTTTCTCACCACAGACCTCTTTCCGTCAGGATCCGTTTCCTGTTCGAGCAAAGTCTTTAGCTCCTCAATTCGCTCTGAATCCAGGCCGATGGATTTCAGCCCCTCTAGCAGCGCATCGTCTTGTCCTGATGTCACCTCGTAGGATGGGGATTGTGACAGATCCCCTCCTGCGACTCCCACGGTAGTTTGATTTGCGTCTCCAGTAATCGTAATGTGCTGGACGATCGTGCCCGAAGGTAATGAGGCTTCGGCGAAGTGCGATAACAGACGGCTACCAAGGGAGCGAATTCTCTCAGGGTCAACTTTCTTCATATGAAACTCAGGAGGCAACCCCGAGAACCCGGATCTAGGTGCCATCTGGCTAAATTCATCCACGGCAGACTTGAGTTCGATATCCGAAATGTGATACTGCGAGAAGTCGCGATCAGTCAGTGCTTCCAGCGAACGAACCAGCCACATGTAGTCAGCTAGGTACCTTTCCGGCACTCGTTGATTGGATGAAGGAAGTGAGCCAATAAATGCCGTGAGTTCATTTACGACCTGGTTGATTTTGCCGTCGTTTGAAATCGCCATGATCAATCCTTTCCTGTAGACATGAGGGCGCAGGGTTTACATCCAAGTTTAGGTGAATATCCCGTACCAAACTTGAAATCTGCTATTCTATGACCATCCACCGCTACGGATTATCGTGGCGGTGTTTTTCATGCCTGACGTTAATGGCGTCAATTTGTATCAGGGGCTTGTATAGTGGCCCGTCGGGGCGCTACGCAAACTGAACAAGCTGCTCGTGAAGAGCGGTTGCGCAGTGTTGCCCGTGAACTCTTGGCAGAACCTCATCTTAAGCAGGTTGACCTTGCAGAGCGCCACGGTGTCACGCAGCAGCAAATCAGCCTCGATATCAAACTCATCAACAAGAGATACCAGGACGCAGCGCGCAAAGATACGACCGAGCGCATCGGCAAGCAGCTGCAGATGTACGATGCCATTCGCGAGGCGCACATGCCGTTTGCGCTCCAGGGCAAGACGCGTAATGCCGAGATTGTGATGCAAGCGAACGCTGGTGAAGCAAAGCTGCTTGGCATGGATCGGCCTGTGAAGCAAGAAATCGCACTGGATGGCGGTGTGCGTGTGGAAATCATCGGCATGGCCGAAGAGGATCTGCCGTAGATGCTTGCAACCGCTTCGCCACATCCACGAGCCACGATCCGCTATCAGCCGGTGGGATCTGCAAAGGATCTCATTGCTGCTCGCGATCTCGAGGTGCTGGCGGTCGGCCCGGCCGGCACAGGCAAGACGCTCGCTGCCTGCTGGAAGATTCACCTGGCGTGCCTGCGATATCCCGGCATTCGCGTGCTGATGGTGCGTAAGACGCTGGAATCGCTCAAGAGCGGTGCGCTCAACACGTTCATCAACGGTGTGCAACCGATCCGGTTCGGCGTCGAGACGTTTGGCGGCAACAAGTTCTTTCCCGCGGAGTTCCGATATCCCAACGGCAGCGTGATTCTCGTATCCGGCATGGATAAGGCGGAGAAGATCTTGTCCGCCGAGTTCGACATCATCTACGTCAACGAGATCACCGAGCCAGGCTTCATGGAATCTGATCTTGAGGTACTGCTCACCCGATTGCGCAACGGCAAGATGCCATATCAGCAGATCATCGCAGACGGCAACCCGAGTGGACCGCGCCATTGGATGAACCGACGCTGCAACGAAGGTAAGACCCGGCGCATCACATCGACCCATAAAGACAATCCTGTGTACTGGGATGCCAAGAAGAATGATTGGACCGACGTTGGCAGGCAGTACGTGCAAACGGTGCTTGCTGGCCTGACCGGTGTGCAGCGCAAACGCTTGTTCGAGGGCGTGTGGGCAGCCTCCGAAGGTCTGGTGTACTCCGAGTTCAATCCCGATGTGCACATCAAGTCGATACCACCCGAAGAGCTTGCCACCTGGAAGCGCGTCGTGCTCGGTGAAGACGTGGGTAGCACGAACCCGACCGTGATTCTGGTTGGGCACCAGCGCGGCGATGGCTACCTGCACATCAGTCACGAGATGTATCGCCGCGGCATGAGCAGCTCGGATATCACCGACGCCACCGTAGAGTTCTGGAAGCAGCAC
This sequence comes from Chloroflexota bacterium, assembly GCA_023424355.1. Classification (GTDB taxonomy): domain Bacteria; phylum Chloroflexota; class Chloroflexia; order Thermomicrobiales; family UBA6265; genus UBA6265. The sequence goes on from JAFAEA010000236.1 coordinate 24,340, forward strand.
AAGCCTGACAAGCTCGTCATTGACCCGAGCGCCAAGGGGTACATCACCGATCTTCGACGCCAGGGCATTTACGTGGAAGCGGCACAGAATGACATTCTCGTTGGTGTCCAACGTGTGCATGGTCAGTTACAGGCTGGCTTCAGTATCGACCCGGCGTGCACGAACACGATCGATGAGTTTGGCATGTATGCGTACCCCGACAACCCCAAGGTAGATACCGACAAGCCGATCAAGGAGAACGATCACTGCCTGATTGCCGGGACTATGGTGACCACCATCAGCGGGGACAAGGCTATTGAGGCAGTTCAGAATGGCGAACTTGTGCTGACACGTGACGGATATCGGGAGGTTGTGTCCGCTGGTATGACGAATCCATCCGCCGAAGTGATGACCGTGCACTTGTCAAACGGGAAGTCGATAACTGGTACTGCGGGGCACCCTGTGTTTGCCAATGGGCAATGGGTCCTAATGGATGAACTGCGATACGGTGATATACTTATGGAGACAAGAGAGGTGTCTTCATGCGAGTTGAAATCATCGTCTATCGCGGTATCAAGTTCCGACGGTATCCAGATTCAGATCGGCTGTCAGACCAGCGATACTACCGGCCGCATGCCGGGCTCATTCGTAACGGCGTTCAAGCATTGCATCGAGAAATTTGGAAAGACCACAACGGACCAATCCCGGAAGGGCATCATATCCACCACATTGACGGGAACCCCGACAACAATGCTGTTGAGAATCTTGCATGCGTTCCGGCAGGTGACCATCTCAGCCATCACGGCAGCCAGCCATCGTCTGAACGAAAGCTGGCGCACTTGGAATCCATCCGCGACGCTGCTGCTGAATGGCATGGATCTGAGGCCGGTATTGAGTGGCACCGTGAACACGGTAGGCGTTCATGGGCAAAACGGCAGCCAGAGACAAGAACGTGCGAACAGTGCGGATGCGAGTTCGACGATATTGCGCGGCGCTCTCGGTTCTGTTCAAACAAATGCAAGTCGGCATGGCGTAGAGCCAGCGGTGTCGATGATGAAGACCGAACCTGTGAGAACTGTGGGGCATCTTTCCGAACCGACAAATACAGCAAGACACGCACATGCACTCGTGCATGTGCTGGGCGTCTCCAAAGTCGCACAAAGGCAAGCAGTCTATAACCTGACAGTAGCCGGTACGCCTGAATTTTTTGCGAACGGGGTGCTCGTCCACAACTGTATGGACGCGCTCCGGTACCTGGTGATGGGCATTACGGAACCGACGATCGATCTCAAGAACTTCTTTGGCGTTTAGGCGGGAGCGGGACACATGAGCAACTGGCTACAGGATATTGGCAGGTTTATTCGCGGTGAAACAGGCTACGACGATCGCGCGATGCCGCACCAGCTCGACATTCGAGAGGCGGCTGGCGATCAGATCATCAAGTGGAACACAGGCCGGCCGCAATGGCTGGAAAAGAACGTCCACCATCTCGACAAGCATGCCTATCGACGTGTGAGCCTCATCTTTGCGTGCATCCAGTACCTGTCGAACTCATCGGCTGTTGCGCCATTGAAGCTCATGCGCACGCTCAGCAACGATCAGGAAGAAGAAGCGCCAGACCACGACCTTACGCGATTGCTCCAGCGACCGAATGAAGGCCAGGGAGGTGGACGCTTCATTTCGTTCTGGACGCTCATGGCCGTGCTGACTGGCTTTGGCATTGTCGAGAAAGAGCGCGATCAGTATGGCCGTGTGATCGGCCTGTGGGTACTGCGCTCTGACTGGCTGCGGCCGATCCCGCGATCTGCTGGCATCACCGATTGGGAGTACGCCGTGCCAGGGCATGATCGCCCGTTCATCATCGAGGCCGAAGACACCATCCCGCTTTCGTATGCCGACGTGATGACCGGCGACCCGACCGGTATTGGTCCAGTGGAGGTGATCTTCCAGGAAGCGCAGATCCTCAACGAGCTTGACGATTACATCAAGGAGTTCCTCGACAACAAGGCGATGCCGCAGTACTTCGCTATTCCGGATACCGATGGCCCGTTGGCAGCGCAGTGGGGCGATCCTGATACCGTTGACGCGTTCCGAGAGAAGTTCAACCAAACCTATGGCGGCCTGCGACGCACGAGCAGCGTCATGGTCTCGCCAGCGATCAAAGATCTGAAGCAAATGGGCTTCAACATGAACGAGCTGGCGTATCGCGACCTGCGCGCCGTGAACGAGGCCAGCATCACCACCGCCTTCGGTATTCCGCCGATCCTGCTGAACACGCTATCGGGCCTCGAGCACGCCACGTACTCGAACTACGGGCAGGCGCGGCGAGCGTTCTACGAAGACAAGATGGTGCCGTGGTGGAGCAGGATCGATGATGCGCTCACACGCCACTTGCTGCCAGAGTTCGAAACCGACAGTGCATACAATCTCGTATTCGATCTCTCCGAGGTGCCGGCGCTTCGAGACGATGAGAGCGCGACACACGATCGAGCAGTAAGCGCCTTCACATCGGCGCTGGTGAGCCGCCACGCCGCCCAGCGCATGGCAGGCATCAAGCCACACGGGCCCGATGTGTTCATGGTGCCGTTTAGCTCGATACAACAGCCAGTGAACTCACTGCCAAAGGCAAGCGCCACGATCTCCCAGCTCGATGACGACGCTCGAGCACTTCCGGCGCCGAGATTCATTCGCCGCGATGGCCGCCTTTACATCAACGAGGCCACAGAAACGCCGCAGGAGCGTGCATCGGCACAACAGTTCATCCAGCATCAACGAGAGCTTATGGGACGCCTGGGCGGCTTGCTCGAGCCACGCGCTGAAGCGTTCCTGCGTGCCCAGGGTGCGCGAATGATCGAAGAAGCGACGAACGAGCGCTCGGCAGAGACGTTCGAGGTTAGAGCGATCGATCAATACGACTGGTTCGCCGATGACGATGAGTTGATGAGCATCATGCGGCAATGGTGGGCACAGGTTACCGAATCGGCGTTCGGATCGGTATCGCAATCCCTTGGCGTTGATTTCGCGTTTGGCGGCAGTAATCCGTTCCTTGGCGAGATCGAAGGGATGCTTGGACACCGTATCCGCGGCATCAACGAAACCACCCGCGACATGGTGGAGACAATCGTACGCGAGCAGCTGCAGCAAGGCACCAGCATTCCGGACCTGAAGGAAGCGCTCGAGGAGTGGATCGAGCCGACCTACAAGAACCGCGCTCAGGCGATAGCACGCACCGAGAGCCAAGTCGCGTTGAACACCGCCACCGAGAAGGCGTACGCAGCCACAGGGCAGGTGAGCCATGTGCGCATGTTCGATAACCCGCTGTGTGACGGTAAGGCCGGAAGCGATGGCCTCACGTGCCCGCAACGCAACGGATTGGTGGTGCCCCTGGCTCAAATCCAGGAACACATCAATGGTGAGCATCCTAATGGGACTCTCGCATATGCCGCTGTGCTCGATCCGATCGAGGGGGTGGACTGGTGATGCAGCCAGCGATTGCCAAAGCGAAGATCACCAACGAGCACGGCGTGAAGACCTGGCGCTGCCCGAACTGTGAAATGAAGATGGCGGAGTTTCATGGAACGCGCATTGTCATAAAGGCCGGTCAGGGTATCATTTCGATACGGACTCCCGAAATCGAGCAAACGTGCCCACGATGTGGGGAGTGTAGCGAAGTGAGAGCAGCGTAATGTGGCTGACCGGTAACGAAAAGCTTGATGAAGATCTAAAGTGCATCGTGCAGAGCCTTCCAGGTCTGAAACTCACGGTCGGACCGGTGCTCACAGCGATTGGGGACCAGTCGTATCGATCGGATGGTGTCGTTGTATGGACTCAATATGGAGACTCAAACGAGAACACCAGAATGTTTCACGGAGAAAAATTGATGACGGAACTCTCGGCATTTGTGAGGGAGCTTCGAAAGTCTGAGGGCGTCTGATATACTGGCCATAAGTAAAGACGGCGATACACCACCCGCCGCAACGTAGAGCACAGATTAGTGCCGTGGTGACCGGTTCCGAGCAGGAGCCAGTCATCACGGTTTTTTGTGTTTTCGGCGAGGTGGCAATGCAGTCCGTACCGACGATTCGAAGAGGCAATCGAGAGATAGAGAAGCGATCGACACTCGACGTTCGCCTGAACGGGCATGTCGATGGATTCTCAGGCTACGCGTCAACTTTCTGGGTTGCCGATTCCTACGGTACCGCCATGGCTCCCGGCAGCTTCAAGAAGAGTATCCGCGAGCGTGGCGAGAAGATCCCCGTTCTGTGGAACCACAACTCCGACCATGCCGTTGGCAAGCATCTCAGCATCAAAGAAGACAAGAAGGGGCTCAGCGTCGATATCGGCATTGCCGATGACGGCGATGCCGGTAGCGTTCTGCTGAAGCGTTTGCGCTTTGGTGTGCCGCTGGGCATGAGCTTCGGCTTCCAGCGCATCAAGAGCCGATCCGGCACAGACGATGATCCCATCGACCTCAGCCAGCTCCCTGCTGGCGTGAAGAAGAGCGAGATCGAGGTGTATCTGGAGAACGCGTACTGGGAATCCAGCGCGGTAACGTTCGCCGCAAACCAATCCGCAACCATCGACACAATCCGCAGCGATCAGGATATCGAAAGCCTGGCTGCACTTTCCCAAACATTGGAAGACCTGCGTTCTGGCGACCTCGATCTCGAGGATGGCCGCTGGGCGCTGCTTCAAGAGATGGTCGCCGCATTCCAGGAGCGAAGCGAGCCGGAGCCGGATCCCGACGAGGATTCCACTCCACTCATTGCCGTGAATGCACGACGCAGAACGATTGACATTGAACTTGCGCTGGCGAACGCCAGGGCCATTACAGGAGCCTACAAATGAACACCAAGGATCTGATGGGCCGCATGGATGCGGTGATTACCGAACTGGAAGACCTTCGAGCCAAGGATTCACTCAACGACGATCAGGAAGCGCGCGTTGATGCGCTCATGGTCGAGCTCAACGATCTCGGTCCGAAGATTCAGCGCAGCCAGGCGGCCGACGCTGCTATCGAGGCCCACAAGGCACAGAGCCAGAGCCGTGGCGCAGCTGCCAACGTGCAGCCGAAGGGCGAGGCTGGCAAGGTCTCTCCTGCCGAAGCTCGCAAGAGCATCGGCGATCAGGTTGTCGAATCTGCCGAGTACAAGCAGTTCATCGCGAGCGGTGGCGCTCGTGGCCAGTTCTCGGTGGACGTTGAGTCTCGAGCGCTGGTTCACACCGGTCTGCTTCCGGCTGACTACGTTGAGCCGATGCGCATCCCAGGCATCATGCGGCCAGCCGATCCGTTCGGCAGCCTTCGTGATGTGATCACCGTTGGCCAGACCGACAGTGACGCGCTCATCTACTTCCGCGAAACCGCGTTCACCAACAATGCTGCGGCAGTTGGTGAATCCACCGCCATGGATGAGACCAGCGGCCTCAAGCCAGAATCTGGCCTGACGTTCGCCCAGGTGGTTGACGGTGTTGCGACGATCGCTCACTGGATCCCGATCACCAAGCAGACGCTGTGGAACGCTCCAGAGCTTCGCAGCTACATCGAAGGTCGCCTGATTGATGGCCTCAACATGGAAGAGAACGATCAGCTGCTGAACGGCAATGGCACTGGTGACAACCTCACCGGCCTGCTGAACGTCTCTGGCGTGCAGGCGCTGGACGCTGCGTACTTCACCGCCAACGCTGTGAACGATACCGGCACCGATAACGAGAATTTCAACCGCGTGCTTCGCGGTCGAACCCTGGTGAGCACCATCGGTCGCGCTCAGGCGAACTTCGTGGTGCTGAACCCGGTTGACCATGAAACCTTCATGGCGAGCACCGATGCCCAGCAGCAGTACTTCGGCGCTGGCCCGTTTGCGGCTGGCAACGTGCCGACGCTCTGGGGCATGCGCGCTGTGGTGAACGAGAACATCACCGCTGGCAGTGTGCTGGTGGGAGATGGCCGCCAGGCAATGATTCTCGACCGCATGCAGGCCACCATCACCGCTGGCTGGGCCGATAAGGACTTCATCCAGAACCGACTTCGCTTGCTCGCTGAGAAGCGCGTGGGCCTCGCAGTCTTCCGACCGCAGGCATTCGCAGTTGTTGAGCTGGCTGCCTAGGAATGAAATGGCTTGGCGATAAAGCCGAGAGCCTGAACGGTGAGGATGCGTACGACGGTGTGCGCATCCTCACCCCAGAGGAGCAAGAGCGCATGACCAAGGCCGACCGAAACACCACCTACACCCTCAACGGGCACCGATTCCGCATCAAGGCTGGAGACGTGATTCCGGAGGGGGCAGTGCTGGATGAAGAACGTTCCGCAGAGAAGGCGCCCGAGAACCGAGCCGAAAAAGCAGCGCCGGAGAATCGTTCGGCAGCAAAGAGTAAAGCCAAGAAGGACGACTAATGGCATTCCGCTACGCCAACCAGTCCGATGTGATGCACGAACTCGAGATCGATACCAGCGATCCCGAGAATGATGCCGTCATCGCTCAGATCGAGCGCATCGAGGCTGGGTTGGCGAGCGCGTTTGACCACCGAGTAGGTAGGGAATGGGGCGCAGTGCCTGTGCCTTCCACACGCACGATCGCCAATGGGTGCACAAGAGGCGTCATGGTGTTTGCAAAGCCAGCGCGATCGATTGTGAGTGTTTCGCATGGCGGGAGCTTCGACGGCAGCGGCTGGGCTGATGAAACCGTCGAGACGACCTGGCATGAACGATTCAACGCTGATGGCCTGATCTATGGCCTCGAGCGTGAGAGCGGTCTGTGGCCAAGCCGTGTGCGTGTGGAGGCAATCTGGGCAAGCGATACCGATCTCGCGGTGCCGGAAGACGTGAGTTACGCGTTGACGTGGCTCACGATTCGCCAGTACCGCAAGATGACCGCTTCACCGATGGAGATGGTAGGCCCGGACGGCATGACTGTGCCGACACCGGACGCCTGGAGCGATCCCACGGTGAAGGCGCTGATCGACAAGTACCGCGTGGTGGAGGTGATCGTCTGATGGAGATCAACTTCGAGTTTCCGGACGCATTCGACTTTGCTCGGCGCTTTGGTATTGCGCCGCAGGTCGTGCAAGAGGAAATGACCACCGCTGGCAACCGTTCGTCTCTCCAGGGCGAATCGTTCACCAAAGAGGCCACGCCAGTTGTGAGTGGTCATGCTCGACGCTCGATCACTACGATACCGGCAACGTTCGCTGGAGGTCAGATGCGTGCCGGCTGGGGGAGCTACGGCACGAACTACATCGAATGGCTGGAGAAGGGGCGTGGGGCCATCGTGGCTGGTCCTGGCAAGGTTCTGCGATTCAAGCCGAAGGGCAGCAGCACCTACATCTACCGCAAGCGTGTGGGCCCGGCAAAAGGTCGATTCATGTTCGAGAAGGCATTGCGACGCCTGGAGCCAATCTTCTATCGCGAAATGGATGGTGCGCTTGTTCGCATCATCAACCGCATGGGGGGTGCGTAATGGACGTTCCTGCTGTGCTCACTGCGATGGCTGAGGTGATTCGGAGTGTGCCAGGCGTGAAGTCTGCTCACTACCCGGCGCCGAACAGCCTCTCGGCTAACAACTGCCCAGCGGTGGTGATGTATTGGGGTGGCACAGACGAAACGATGGTCAGTGATCTCAACGTCTCCAGCGGCACGATGTGGCAGCCGTCCGTTATGGCGCAGATCCTCATTCCTCGCTCGGGCGACACACCGCAAGAGTTTGCGAGTGTCGATGCACTTATCACGCCGATCGTTGATGCGTTCGCGCGCCCAACGGCAGAGATCCCAGCGCTCGCTGGCAAGGTGCACCGGTGCCATGCCACGCGGATCCGTTCATCTCTGCAACTCGACTATGCCGGTAGTGCGTACTACGTGGCCGAGATCAACTTCGATATCAAGTTCCACCGGAGGAAAACACCATGAGCGACGTGAAGTATCGCTACAAGGGTCCAGGGCGGCTGTACGACGTACCAGCTCGCGATCTGACCGCAGATGAGTTCGAGGCGCTGCATGGCGTCTCACGGCGCCGGGTGATCGAATCCGGCTTGTACAGCGAAGTGAAAGACACCAAGCCGGCTGACAAGCCAGCTGCCAAGACTGAGAAGGCATCTCAGAAGGACGGTGAGAAATGACCTGGACAATCGGCAACGAGGTAGGCAACAAAGCCGCATACGCTGGTACCGAAACTGTCACCGGCACTCCGGTGGCAGCTACGCACCAGTGGCTCGGCACCCTCGAGATCACCAAGACGCAAGACCTGGTAGCGACCGAAGAGGCGACCGGCGGCTACCACCGCATGGTGACCCCGCAGCTGGGAACGCCATCGTTTAGCGGTACCTACGCTGAAAACCTGACATTCGAATCGCTGCCAATGCACATGCGGTATGCGATCAAGGAAGGCAGCACGGGCATTGGTGACGGCGGTGCCGTGGAAGCCTTTACCTACGACAAGTCGCCATCGTTCAACAAGGACGATATCGATAGTGCCACCGTGTACTACGGCATTGATGGTCTTGCATGGCGATCGACTGGTGTGCGCCACAACGAGTTCACCATCAATATCGATGTCGATGATGCAGACGGCGTGTGGAAGCTGAACAGCAACCTCATGGTCGGCAGCAAGGTGGAGATCACTTCGTTTGAGGGTGTCGCCACTGCTGGCACCACCACGACAGTGACGATGACTGGCGCGGCATGGACTGTAGATCAGTTCGCTGGCCAGTTTGTGTTCCTTGACTTCGGATCCCACATCGGCGATGTGCGGCTGATCGCCAGCAACACTGCCGATACGATCACCTTCGATGAAGCCGTAGCCGTCGCACCGCCAACCGGCACGCCATTCCGCGTTGAAGGCAACCTGCCGACCCTGCCGGTACCGGATTACGAGAAGATCCCGACGTACGGCACCAAGGTGTACATCGATGAGGTGGGATCACTTGGCGACACCCTGGTGACTGATCGCGTGATCAGCATTTCGGTGAGCGTCAATACGCAGCGCACCACCAAGCGCTTCATGGAGCAGCCGAGTGATCAGGTGAGCAAGCGATCCGGTCGTGGTGCCCAGGCAATCACTGGTTCGATCAGGCTGGAGCTTGATCGCCGTGACGAGTACGTCGCGTGGCAGAACTTGCAGGAGCGCGCGATGTTGATCGAGCAGGTTGGCTCGGTGATCGATCCGGACGCTACTCCAGATCCAACCCGCAAGCGTGCAGCCATCGAGCTGGAGCGCGTGGCGTTTGGCACGCCGACCGAAGACAGCCGCGAAAACAACATGACCATCACCGTTCCGTTTACCGCGTACTTGCCGGAGACTGAGCCGATTCTCACGGTAAGCGCCACAAATGAGCTGACCGTTCTTCCGTAGTGATGTATGAGGCGGGGTGGTGTTCAACCCCGCCCAGGAGTGCAAAAGCATGCCAGGCAAAGAAGCAACCTTCACACCGTATCTCCGTTACAAGACGGTGGCCTATATCGAAGACGGAGCGCCAGTTGACGCCGAGCCGTTCGAGATCACGATGCGAAGCAACCTCACGATGGAGGAGGTTGAGGAAATCGTGATCAAGCCAGATTCGAAGCTCACGAACGCTGAGCTATGGGATCTGATGGCTCCGCACATTGTGAAGTGGCCGTTTGCAGATCCGAAGACTGGTGAGCCGATTCCGCCGCCTGCTGAAGCTGGTGGACAAGTCTTCAAGAAGGCACCTCCAGGATTGGCAAACCTGATCTACAGCGATCTATTGAAAGTCAATCTGGGGCATGCGGACCCAAAATCCTAAAGCAGGCGTACTGGTTCGGAGTCAACTACCAGCGATCCCTACAAGGAGAGCATGTAGCACCGCGAGAAGCGCCTGTTGGGCTGAGTGAAGCCATGCAGTGGGAGTTAGGGCCACTTCCACCTGCGGAGTGGGATCGAGAGTGGAGTGCCAGGCGGCGATTCGCAGTCGCTTTGGTTAGCAAGTTTCGAGAGGGCATTGAGTTTGCCCGTAGTGAGAAAGGGAGGCGCTAAATGGCACAGACTCTTGAAGTCATTATCAAAGGCCAAGATGGCGTCTCTCGCATTTTCAAAGAGGTGTCCAAAAGCGCCGATGCTGCCGGGAAGGCGGTTGAATCTGCTGGCAAAAGTGGCGAACAGGGATTCAAGCGCGTTGAGCAGGCTGCGGACAAGGCAGAGAAGGAAGTCAAGGATGTAGGTTCCGCCGCAAAATCTGCGGAAGCGGACTTCCGAGCACTGGGCACTGTAGCCACGATTCTGGGCACGGGGCTGGCGTATGCCGGCAATAAGGCGATGGAGCAGGAGCGCCAGATCATCGGCCTGCGTGCTGCCTACCGTGAAGCGTCCGATGAGATGCTGCGGTTCGCCGAGGAACTCGATAACCTCACCATCTTCAGCGACGATGATATTCGCGCTGGCGAGCAGTACTTCGCAACCCTCTATAACAACTACGACATGAGCATTGAGCAGATTCAGGAAATGATGAGCCTGACTGCCGACCTCGCATCGATGCGAGGCATCACCTTCGAAGATGCCAGTAATCGCATTACAGCCGCGATTCGCGGTGAGGCGGAAGCTGCTGAGTTCCTCGGCCTTACGATGAACCAGGCATCGATCGATGCTGATAATCTCACTCTCTCAATGTCCAATGCTGAGGCCGCACAGTTTCGCTACAACGCGCTTCTCGAGCAAACTAATACATATCGCGGTGTGGCTGCAGAAATCGCAGCCAGCGATGCGGGAACGATCGCCGATTGGAAAGACTCTATCGATGATGCAGCTGCATCGGTTGGTAACTTCCTAGGACCGGCGGCCACGTTTGCGAGCGGACTGGCCACTATCGGATTCGGCCTCACTGGTGTCACTGGTGGATTCGCAGCCATGCGAGCTGGTGGGCAAGCCCTCGCCTCGATGTACACGACGCGGTTGGTACCTGCGCTTACTGCTACGAATCTGGCACTTGGTGGCGTTGGCGTGGTGCTGGCGCTTGCGGGCGCTGCATTCCTGAAGAGCCGCAACGACGCTGAGCGCCACCGAGAAACCATCAAGGCGCTTGCGGGCGAATACCTTGATCTACAGGTTGCTGCCGATCATCTCCGACTGTCGGGCGATTATGAAGGGTCCGCACAGCTTTTACAGTTGAAGCACCAAATAATGGATGTTCGTGTTGAAGCGGATGCGCTGGCATTTTCTATCGGCGATACCAAGATGTTCAACGGCGAGGAACTGTCTGGTGACCGGTATCGAGAACTGTTTGAGTCTTACCGAATAACCTCTGAAGAATCGGAACGACTTTCTGCTACGCAGGAAGTGCTAAAAAATGCGTTGATGGATCCACGTATCAATGCTACCGCCCTCGCCGCCGAGATGGATAGGTTGTATTGGGAGTTCAAGCGTGGAGAAATCACTGCTGATCAGTACATCGATCAGATGGAGTATCTCTCCCAAAATACCTCCAAATACGCAGTAGAAGCCGAAAAAGCGACCGAAGCCACAACCGGACTTGGCGCCGCATTCAACCTGATCAATCAGGAAGCGCAAGGCTGGCTCGAGACGCTGCTTTCGCTCAACGATATCGACGAAGACGATACGTTCATCACGAAGCTACTCAAGTCTCTGGGAACTAGTGAGGGAGATCGTGCAGCAGTCAGCACGTTCCTGAGCGACCTCGGCGACATGTATACCAACCTCGACGATATGCCCGGGCCAGATGCCACGCATGAAGAGTGGGTGGCCTGGGTAAACGAGGCTGAGCACGGCACGCTCCAGTGGCGGTATCGCGTCGCCGAGGCCAACCAGGCAATGCTCGAGCAAGATGCGGCGCTGGAAAGTAACACCAGAAAGCAACGCGGTAGCGCCCAATACATTTATGAGAATGCCACCGCCAACCAGCGACTGGGTATTGATATCCGCAACACTGCGGAGGCAGCGATTGAGGCCGCAGAAGCGCAGGAACGATACGAGCAGGCTGTTCATGGCGCTGGTGCTGCCGTTCGTGAGCAGGCATTCGCTCTTGTCGAAATGCAAGAAGAATACGAGGAGATGGTTGCTGGCAACTTGCAGCGGCTACTCGATGTCGCAGGTTACGGCGATCCGCTGAGTAGCTGGAACCTTGCTGGTAATGCCACAGACATGAGCCTGCTGGCCATGGAGACGCAGCACGCCGCGACAGCGCTGGATACCATATATCGCGTCGCGGTTGGCAATACCGATGCGATTGCGAACCAATCTGACGCGATCCACTCATGGGCCGAAGAGCTTATCGGCGTCCAGGGCGAATACAGCAAGCTCGATGAGCTGGTGCAGGCTGGACGCATCACCGGACAGTCTGGCGTATTCGATGACAATTCTGAGTATGCCCAAGCACAACGAGCCTACAACGACATTGCCCGTGAGAATGCCGAGATACAGGAACATGTCCTCACCATTCAGGCGAAGCAAGTGCCGCTCATTCGCGATCAGATGGCAGCGTATGAGAACTACATGCAAACAGTGGCAGACATGCCAGCGCAGCAGCAGTTGATTGCGCTCGGTTGGATGGATACGACCACGGCGGCACGGGCAATGGAGTTCCAGACGCTTGCTGTGGCCGCTGCGACGGGCCAGCTCGGTGCCAACGGTGAGGCCGTCTTCACGGACATGATCACTGGTGCCGCGCAAGCAGATCCAGTTCTGAAGGCATTGCTCATTGACATGGGGCTCATTAGTGAAGGGGCCGACGGTACGATCACCGTCAATCTCGATGGTGCCGAAGGTGCCAAGAGCGAGATCGGTCAGTTGACCGATGCCATCGTGAACCTCATCGATCTGTTTGACGATGGTGTCATCAACGGATCGTTTGTAATCGATGCTGAAGACAACGCGACCGGCCCGATTCGAACGGCACGCACGGAAGCTGAGGATCTCGATGGCACCACGTCCACGATCAACGTCGTGGCAAATGATCAGGCGTCAGGTGTGCTTCAGGGCCTTGCAGCTAACTGGGGCGGCACCATCGCAACATCGTTCATCGATGTCATCACCCGCCGATACGAACAGGGCACGCCAGGTAAGGCGCTCGGCGGCGTGGTGGAAGGATACGCCTCTGGAGGTGTGGTGATTCGAGCTGGCGAGGTTGGGGCAGAGATCGCGCACTTCGCTAACGGTGGCACCGCGCTCTTGCCGTCTGACGGCTACTACAGCGTGCCGCCTGGTACCTACATCACGCCGAACCACGCGGTGAGCAACAGCTACGGCGGTGATACGCACTTCAACATCACGGTCAATGGTGGCGATGCCGAGCAAATCAAGCGTGTGTTCATCCAGGATATCGCGCCGGTACTTGCTGACGTGGCTGGCGAACAGCGACGCGCTGCGGGGGTGATGTAATGCCTATCTACGGAAATCAGGAAACCTACGCAACCTCGTTCACTGCCTTCGACGGGATCCCGTTCTCGGTGTTGGCAGATCGATCGGGCGTCTATGGCAAGTGGAATGCACCAATGATCGTGGCCAGTCGCCATGTGCCGCGCAGCAATCGCGTGTATCGGCAGAACATGGGGGCCGGTTTGGCGACCATCACACTTTCGATTGAGTTCAACAACCTCGCAGACTATCGACGTTTCTATGCCCTGTACGCCTCCCAGAAGGAAGCGCGGCTTACGCTGCTGGCAGAGTTTGCGTTGCTGAAGGGCATCCCGCACACCATCCACCGCGATTACGAGCACTTCGATTACGTGGTGATCGATAGCATCGTTGAGCCGCAGGGTGGAGGCATCGGGGTGGATCGCTTGCCGACGGTTCAGGTGACCTTTGCCGCCGCGTGGGATCCCGTAACGATGCAGGTGGTGGATTGATATGGCTGTAGCAGCACTTGTCAGTCAAACACCGGTCGTCATGGCCACCATCGGACAGGTCTCCACACGCGTCACTGCTTTGGATACCACTCACGATGTAGACCGCGGCATCGGGCAATGCACCATTCGCACGCCTGCGCTGTTCAGCTGGGTCGTGTTGGGCGCTTCTGTATCGATTCAGATCGGGTACGAAGATACGGGCACACAGCCAGTGTTCACCGGCACTGTGGTGAACGTGAGACGATCGTTGAGCGAAACCGGTGGCTGGGAGCTTGTGGCGAGCTGCGAAGGCCAGCTGGCAAGGATGGTGGACGGTGAAGAAACCACTGTGCAGTTCCCGCGGATCTATTTGGGAGACATTGCGAGATCGCTGACCTCCATGCGTGGCGTTGGGCCGTTGATGCTCGATCGCATCAAGAGTCCGGTGCTGTGGGATCAGGATACGAACTGGATCATCCTGGGCGGGAATCGCTACGTCGATGACGGCATGGTCGTGATCAACAACCGCAGCGGCCTGTACGGCTGGCTGTCACAGAAGCTCGAACTGTTCGGCTATCGCATCTTCGATCGACCGGCAGCCGACGTGAAGGTCGCACGACTGTTTGGATCTCCAACGCATCCGCAGCACTTCGCCACCGAAGGCGTGGATATCTTTCGCG
>JAFAEA010000373.1 GCA_023424355.1 Chloroflexota bacterium
ACATCTGGATCATTCTGGCGATGATCGTGGGTGGCGCACCCGGCTATATCATGGCGCAGCGCGTGAAGATGACCGGCATGCCGCAGATGGTGGCGATATTCAACGGACTCGGAGGTGCTGCATCCGCATTTGTTGGCGTGGCCGGGGGTCTCGGCAATAGCGACATGGAGCGCGGAGTTCTCACCTCCATCGTGTTAGGTACCGTTGATGGTTCCATCACACTCACCGGTAGCCTCGTGGCATACGCCAAGCTGCAGGGAATAAAATCCATCACCAACCTCAAGCTGCCGGCCGAACGCAATGTGGTGGCCTTCGCCAGCATCGCTGCGACAGTGGTTATCACCATCGCGGCCATTTGGGTTGGCTCCAGCGGCTTCGGCGATGTGCTTCTCGTACTCGCATTCCTGATTGCTCTCGCCGCCGGTGTGCTATTGGTTCTGCCAATTGGTGGTGCCGATATGCCGGTAGTCATCGCAATCCTTAATGCGTTCTCCGGTATCGCCGGTATTCTCACCGGATTCGCCCTCAACCTGCAGCCACTTATCGTCGCCGGTACGTTGGTTGGTGCCAGTGGACTCTTCCTCTCGCTCCTCATGGCCAGGGCCATGAACCGCAGTTTGGTGAACGTGATCTTCGGTAGCTTTGGCGCTGCAGCAGTCAAGGGCGGTGGCAGTGGTGAAGTAGCCGAGGCCAAACCGATCCGCGAGACATCAATTGATGACGCTGCGGTGTCTCTTGGCTACGCCAATCGCGTGATCGTGGTTCCTGGATACGGACTCGCTGTCGCCCAGGCTCAGCACGCCGTGCAGGAGCTGGCCGCAGTTCTGCAGGAACGAGGTGTCAATGTGCGCTACGCCATCCACCCGGTGGCGGGACGCATGCCGGGGCACATGAATGTGCTGCTGGCGGAAGCCAATGTTCCATATGAAGATCTGTACGAAATGGATGCCATTAATGGCGAGTTTGCAAAGACCGATGTTGCCCTGGTGATCGGCGCGAACGATGTCACCAACCCGGCCGCCCGGGACGATGCATCCAGCCCGATCTACGGAATGCCAATCCTCCAGGTGGATGATGCGGAACGGGTGATTGTGTTGAAGCGCGGCATGAGCCCAGGCTTCGCTGGCGTGGAGAATGAACTTTTCCACAAAGATCACACCTCCATGTTGTTCGGAGATGCCAAGGATTCGCTCCAGAAGCTGATCAGTGAAGTCCGAAACATCTAAAAGATTCGCACCCCAAACTCTGGCATTCTGAGGGAAGCGGCGGTAACGTTATCCGGGTGAGATTCTCGACCGAGAGTCCGCTCGGATAACGTCGTTTTCCGGCTTGAAAAACCGGCGCCACTTGCGCCGCACTGGAGATTCCCCGTGGTATCTACCACTCTCACAACTACGAGTCCAAACATTGTTCACCGGCCGCATGCCGGCCCGGTTCAGGTGGTCATCATTGGTGGCGGCTTCGGTGGTGTAGATGCTGCCAAGGCGTTTGCCAGCGAAGATGTACAAGTCACCATCATCGATCGCCGCAATTACAACCTTTTTGTGCCGCTGCTGTACCAGGTGGCATCCAGCCAGCTCACGCAGGAGCATGTTGCCCAGCCATTGCGCCACATGTTCAAGCGGCAGAAGAATGTTCACGTCATTTACGACGAGGCTATCGACATCGATGTCGAGAATCACAAGGTGATTCTTTCGGCTGATAATCCGGTTGAGTATGACTATCTGATCATCGCAGCCGGAGCGCGCGATTCGTACTTCGGGAACGATCAATGGGCCGAGCATGCCTGGGGCCTGAAGACTCTTGAGGATGCCGAGCGCATCCAGCGTCAGATCCTCCTGAACTTTGAACTGGCCGAGGTCGAAACCGACCGCGCCGAGCGCGAGCGATTGCTGACCTATGTACTGGTTGGCGGCGGACCGACCGGCGTGGAAATGGCCGGTGCCATCGCCGAACTCGCCAAGTTCACGCTTCCGCGAGAGTATCGGTACATCGATACCCGCCACACGCGCATCGTGTTGCTCGAAGGAATGGACCGCATCTTCCCGGGCTTCGATCCCAAGCTTTCGGCTGCGGCACACAAGGATCTGGAGCGACTCGGTGTGGAAGTCCGCACCGGCGCAATGGTGACTTCCATTGATGAAAACGGCGTGGAGATCAATAAGACTGATCGTATCGAGGCAGGTCTCATTATTTGGGCGGCCGGAATTCAGGGCGCGGGCATCAACGAGAAGCTCGCGACAGTCACCGAGCTGGATCGCGGCAAGCGCATCATCGTGACTCCGGAACTCAACGTCCCCGGTCATAAGGACATTTTTGTTGTCGGTGATACCGCCCACATTCCTGGTCCCGAGGGCCGCCCGCTTCCAGGCGTGGCTCAGGTTGCCCAACAGAGTGGTCGCCATGCGGCGGAAAACATCCTGCACGGAATTGCCGGTCAGGAATACGAGCCATTCACCTATCACGATTACGGTTCAATGGCCACTATCGGTCGCAACCGCGCCGTTGCGCAGATCGGCAAGGTGCAGCTGACTGGTATCGTGGCCTGGTTTATCTGGGCGTTCGTCCACATCATGAGGCTGGTGAACTTCCGCAACCGACTTCTGGTTTTCTGGAAGTGGATGTGGGATTACATCGGTTACAACCGCAGTGGTCGTATCATCAAGCGCTATGAACACAAGCCCGGTAACAACGGCAAGGGTGGCGATTAGCCAACAAAAAACGTCCGGAGGATGATTCCTCCGGACGTTTTTTTGTTGCTTTCGATTTACAGGAATTCACCGACGCATCGGATCTCCATCTCGAGATCGTAGCCGGAATCCGCTTTCACCGTTTTCTGGATGTGATGCACCAGGTCCATCACATCGCGGGCGGTGCCGTTATCAGGATTCACCAGGAAGTTGGCGTGCTGCTCGGAAACGTGCACACCCCCGATGCGAAAGCCTTTGAGCCCGGCGCCATCGATAAGCCGGCCGGCTCCGATTCCTTCGATCTTCTTGAATACGGATCCGCAGCTCGGGAACGCAACCAGATTAGGATGACGCTCGGTTCGCCACTTCAAATTTTCACGAGCTTGAGCCTCGATCTGCTCTCGATCGGCCGGCTCGAGCTTGAATGTGACATCCAGCACCACGATTTCCTCGTGATGCAACCGGGAATCATCGTACCCGAAATTGAACCAATCCTTGTCCACCGTGGCGATCTCATTGTTCGGCAACAGTACTCGTGCGGACTCCACGACGGATTCGATGAACATGGTGTCCTTGCGATTTGGCGCCAGAAAATGGAGGTTCTGCCAGATGGCTCCGCCCACGCTACTGGGAATACCAGCGTAGTGCTCGATGCCACTAAGTCCTCGCTCGGCTGCCTGCGGAATGAGATCCGCCATCACC
Organism: Chloroflexota bacterium; assembly: GCA_023424355.1. Taxonomy (GTDB): domain Bacteria; phylum Chloroflexota; class Chloroflexia; order Thermomicrobiales; family UBA6265; genus UBA6265. The sequence goes on from JAFAEA010000373.1 coordinate 3,393, forward strand.
ACACCGCTCTCGGCCGTGACCCGATCTCCTTCGAAAACCACGTGATCGCTTCGATTATGGATTACCAGTCCGCGCCAGCCGCCATCGCCGATGAGGATGTTGGCACCGGTTCCCAGCAAGAACCAGGGCACATCATCGGCTCGGGCAGCCATTACGGCATCGGCCAGCTCGTCCGCCGATTCCACCGCCACGAAGTAGTCCGCAGGGCCACCGATCTTGTATGTTGTCAGTGGCCCCAGCGGAACGGAGCGCTGAAGATTCTTGAGTGATTCGATCATTTAGTTATCGTTCGGGTCGTTAGGATCGGTACCGTTGCGGATTTCATTGAAATCGTCAACACCATCGCCATCGGAATCCGGGTTGTTGGGATCGGTCTCGTGGATGTACTCCTCGTCGCCGTCCAACATCAAATCGCCGTCGGTATCCGGATTATTCGGATCGGTGCCGCGGATAATCTCGCCGCCGTCATAGAAGTTGTCACCATCTGTATCCGGGTTGAGCGGATCCGTGCGATGGGTATTCACTTCATCACCATCGCTGAGACCGTCGTCATCCGTATCCGGATTTTCCGGATCGGTACCCAGCTCAGCCTCGCGAGCATCGGAGAGGCCATCACCATCGGTGTCTGGACTCGTGTCCGCAGTTGGTTCCGGTGTGGCTGGCACTTCGGTCGGTGCCACTGTGGGCTCAACGGTTGGCTCCGGAGTCGCCGGAACTGCTGTGGGTTCTGGGGTAGCCGGAATCTCCGTTGGTTCCGGAGTGGCTGGCTCGGGAGTGGCCGGCTCCGGTGTCGCGACTTCTGGAAGTGTGGCGCCGACAAATCCGGCGTAGTAGGTACTGCCATCAGCAATCGCCGTAATGGTTACCTCGCCACTGAAAATGGCGCTATCACCCTGGTAGAGGTTCGTTGTGCCGCGGCTGTTCGAAACCTCAATCTCGCCAACCATCACGTAGATAACGGTCGGGGTGGAACCTTCCGGCAGGCTGCCTTCTTCATCTTCCTTCAGCACATCGCGCACCAAATCGGCATCGAACGATCCCGGATCAGTATTGAAGGATGCACTTGTAAGCAGACGATCGGTAGCGCCAGGAAGCTGCTCTCCGCTTTCCGGCAGCATTTGCATGAATACAAAGGTATCCGGTGCACCGAATGTTTCGGCAATGAATGAGGACCCTGCCGGGATGCTCATAGCTTCGCCACCGGCGAGTCGGATTCCTGTACCGCCATCAACCATTACCAACAGTGGTGTGTTCTCGGCGATTACAAACCCCTGCGTTGGCGATGTGAATGTTTCGCCGCCAACCTCGGCTGTGTGTCGGGTGATATGCCAGCGGGCAGAATCCTCGGAAACAACCAGATTGCCATTGGCTACCACGGATGCGTGACCCGTTACCGGGGATGGTCCGGCGGGACCAAGACCCTGCGCCAGCGCAGTGGCGAGGGAAACCGTACTCAGGAGAAGAATGAGCGCGAACCGAATGGGATGTTTGGCCCAATGCAGTTGATTGAATGGCTTCACGGGTTAGTCCTTCCGATAATGCGGGATTTTGAACCTTGCCAGTACGTGTAACGGTACGCATTTGGCCGGGCCACGTCAATTAACGCACAAAAAACGAATGGGGATTGATTCTCTCCTCATCGAAAACCGACACGCAAAAAAACGGGCGAGGATTGCTCCCCGCCCGATTTTGAGAATGTACTGGTTGTGAGGGCCTATTTGCCGAAGTTCTCGGCGGCTACATCCCAGTTCACCACGTTCCAGAATGCCTTCAGGTACTCTGGGCGGCGGTTCTGGTACTTGAGGTAGTAGGCGTGCTCCCAAACATCCACACCGATAACCGGGGTCTTGCCCTCCATTACCGGGGAATCCTGGTTCGGGGTGGATTCGATGGCAACGCTATCGCCATCCTTCACCAGCCAGGCCCAACCGGATCCGAATCGACCAGCGCCGGCCTTCTCGAACTCTTCCTTGAAGGCATCGAGGCTGCCGAACTTGCTGGTGATTGCATCGGCAAGTGCACCGGTCGGCTCGCTGGCACCACCTGGGGTGAGCAGCTTCCAGAAGAATGTGTGGTTGGCGTGGCCACCACCGTTGTTGCGAACAGCGGTCTGCTTGTCGGCAGGAACCTTGTCCAGATTGGCGATCAACTCATTGATGTCCATATCTGCGAACTCGGTGCCTTCAACGGCATTGTTCAGGTTGGTGACGTAAGTGTTGTGATGCTTGTCGTGATGGATCTCCATCGTGGTTGCATCGATGTTTGGCTCGAGCGCATCGTTTGCGTAGCCGAGTTCCGGAAGTGTGAAAGCCATGTGTGACTGTCCTTTCATTACGAACATACGAACTGCGGGCGATTTCTGTACAGAACACAAAAGTTTTGCTGCCCTACCATAATCACCTTCTCACAGGAATCATCGCACGTCCAGTGCCAAGGGGGGCGGTTACATGGAGGTGATTGCTGCAATAGTCACGGCTCTTCCTAAATGGGGCGATGCCGGCATGTGTATTTCTCCTCCTCGCCAGGTGTTGGGAACGACACCAACCGCGTCGAGCTGGCGTCCGAGAGCTGTTCATATAGAAGGATCAATCGTCCTCGAGATACTCCTGTGGTGGTAGGGAGTGATTTGATAGGGCTCGCTGCTGGCCAGGAATGAGATTCCAATCGGGGATTGATCAGCTCTTCACGGATGGATTGAAGCTGTCACCTCCAATGTAACGAGATGGGCGCAGAATGAGGTGGCAGTAATCACTCCAACATCCGGCGAGATCTGGGTGCGAGTGGGGAACGACAGCGGGGTGATTCAGGCTGATTTTTAGGCGATTTTGGGCAATTTCAACAATTCCTCAAAAATCCCTTGACACCCCCGTTTGGCAGGGTTATAGTTCCTGAGCCCTCGAGAGAGGGTGAGACCTGACAGCGAGGTCAGGGAGCCAAATCGGAACAGTTCCGAAGTGGCCCTTGACAGTCACTGAAAGAGCGTGATAACATCATGTTCGCTGCTCTCGAGAGAGCAGAGGTTGAAGGAGGATGCGAATGTCCTAGGCGGTTCCAATAAGAACCAACGGACATCGACCTGGAAGCAGGTCGCTAGCATTTCTCGCCCCTTTTGGAGGGGCGCTTGTGTGTGTAAGCACAGTGAGCACCTTAACAAGTGGGCACACAGAAATTGTGTGCGGAAGACGAAGCAAAGCCAAGTGCGCGTTCGGAGGTGAAGGGATTTCGGTCCTGGAGCTGAAG
>JAFAEA010000374.1 GCA_023424355.1 Chloroflexota bacterium
TGCCGGTTGGCGGAATCAAGGAGAAGGCACTTGGCGCCATGCGCGCAGGTTGCACGACCTTCATTCTGCCGAAGCGCAACGAGGTTGATCTCGATGAGCTTCCGGACGAAGTCCGCAACGAGATGACATTCGTTCTGGCCGATACGCTGGACGATGCGCTGGCGGTGAGCATGCCAGAAGAGTTCCACACGCACCGTTCGAGTGCTGTGGAGACGCTGAACGCCACGCAGGAAACACCTGTTGAGGCAGCACTCAACGCCTAGTTCATCTTTGAACGACAAGCCAAACGCTCCGGGGCCATTCTCCCGGAGCGTTTGTGCTTAAGTTGCGCCATAGCGTGGTAGGCTGGAGGAAGCGGATCAACTTCCGCAAAAGCAATTGAATTGGGCTTCCAGGTGATGTTCACCTGAACCATTGCGGAGAGGACTGCTTGCCTCAGGACATGTCCGGAATGAAGCCCGGCGAATTCCAGTCGGTGAACATATCGCCGGCTGAGTGTAGAAGGGACATGTCCATGTCAAACACAAAGCAAACCAAAGACGAGAAGAATCTCGAGGCGGTGATGGCGAAGATCGCCGATATGCCAGCCCCGGTGGCTTCCAGGGTTCATGAAATCATCATGGCCGCTGTGCCAGATCTCAAACCGCGAGTCTGGTACGGATCGGCTGGATATGCCAAATCCGCGAGTACGCCAGTGATCCTCTTCTACCGCCACGATGAAATGTTTTCATTGGGTCTTACCGAGAAGGCGAATCTCCAACCAGCTTCAGCTGACGACGGCCAGTTGATGTCCAGTGCATGGTTCTTTGACGATCTGGAGGCAACCACCGAGGAGCGTATTGCCGAAATTGCCAAACAGGCTGCCGGCTGATTCGGATCACGGGATCTGGAGCTGAAACAAGAAAGCGGATGCACCCTTCTGGATGCATCCGCTTTTGAGTTTCTACGCTGCGATCTACGCTACTTCTTCGCTGCGTGGCTCTTTGCGGCACTCACCAAATCGTTGAACAACTGCTGATGCTCGGCGTGCTGGGCTGCCAGGCGTTCCGGATGCCACTGCGTTCCTACAGCATATGAACTGCCCGGAGCGTACATGGCCTCCACAATGCCATCTTCCGAAGTCGCGACAACTTCCAGTCCTGGAGCAACATCGCCTACGGACTGATGATGGAACGAGTTGATGTTCACCGTTCCGGAACCGAGTGCCTGGGTGACAGGATTGTCGCCATCGGTCACCGATGCAGTCTGGAAGATGTCGTGCTCTCCCTTGCCCTCGGCGCGCTGGTTGTGCTTTGTTTCGGTTTCGACCTGGGTCGGGATGTCCTGAATCAGCGTGCCACCACGCTCGACATTCATGATCTGCACACCGCGGCAGATTGCGAGAATCGGCACATCGTTTTCAAACGCCGCCTTCATCAGTGCGATCTCGAACTCGTCGCGTTCCTCATCAAAACCATTCGCAGCTTCGTGATTTTCCTGGCCGAAGCGTTTTGCTTCGATATCACCACCGCCAGAGAACACCACGCCATCCAGCGTTTCCAGGAGTTCATCGATCTTCTGAATGTGCAGTGGAAGAATTACGGGAATTCCACCTGCTCGTTCGATAGCCTGGGTGTAATCGCCAGCGATGTTGTAGGCGCGGACTCCCAGGCTATTGTTTCCGGCGGATGGGGTTACACCAATGATCGGAGATTTCATACGGTTTCGGGAACCTCTGCTTTCTTTGTGCTGTAGGCGGCTGCCGCATCGACAAGTAGCTCAAAAATCCGGGCCTGCTCGGCTTGCTTGTGCGCCAAAAGCTCCGGATGCCACTGCACCGCCAGTCCAAATGTCATGTCCGGATTGTAGACCGCTTCCACGATACCGTCTCGGGTGTGAGCGATGGCAACGAGATCATCGGCGAGCTGATCGATGCTTTGGTGATGGAAGGAGTTGACCTCTACCTCGCCCGATACCGAGAGTTCCCAGAGCGGATGATTGCCTTCTGCGATCGTCACCGTTTGGGATGGTTCTTCGTGGTGAATCTCATGGTCTTGCTGCCGATGAATGTCGGCACCTGGTACAAGATCCGCCACATCCTGATGCAACGTGCCCCCAAGGGCGACATTGAACATCTGCAGACCGCGGCAGATTCCCATCACTGGCATATCGCGCTTCGATGCTGCATGGAACATCGCCTGCTCGAAGCGATCGCGCTCCTCATCAAGATCGCCGGTCTTCTCGTGGGTATCCTGGCCGTATTGAGCGGGATCGATATCTCCGCCGCCGGTAATGACGAGCGCATCCAGGTGATCGAGCATCGATTCCGCATCGGCGAAGTGGGCAGGAAGCATCACCGGGATACCGCCAGCGGCTTCAACGGCTTTGGAATAGTGATCCGAAAGCGTATGTCTCCGAAATGTACCGTGCTCCATCTTGAGGAGTTCGGGAGTGGGGGTCATTCCAATGAGCGGTTTCACGATAATGCTCTCCGGGCTGATAATGAGGCGATAAAGCCGATAAAATCAACGATTACAGCAGTATAGGTCTGGTTGATGATTCCGGGAATAGGAGCGATTTTGGGCAATCTGAAAATTGATGTGAACATTTCCTTGACATTGTGTTTCGGGGCCACTAGTATTCCCGAGGTCCGCTGAGAAGCGGCCAGCATTTCCGGAGTGGCAACCACTCACAAACTCGTTTTGAGAGCGAGTTGACAGGCCGGAAATGAGCATGGTACAGTCTATGTCCGTCGGGGGTGAGAGCCCACGACGAGCCCGCTCGAAAGAGCGGGAAGCGAAACCGGAAACGAGCTTAACAAGTTCTTGACGGTTCGCGAAAGGGTGTGTTACGATACACATCCGCTGAGAGGTCGAAAGGCGCTCAGCACCGAGGATGCGACAGCGACGTCGTTCTGTAATGAACGAATAGCAACCAGGGCTTGTACCTGGATAGCATTTCTCGCCCCTTTTGTAGGGGCGCTTGTGTGTGTAAGCACAGTGAGCACCTTAACAAGTGGGCACACAGAAATTGTGTGCGGAAGACGAAGCAAAGCCAAGTGCGCGTTCGGAGGTGAAGGGATTTCGGTCCTGGAGCTGAAG
>JAFAEA010000297.1 GCA_023424355.1 Chloroflexota bacterium
AAGGTTAGATTCGATTCGCGAATCGGTGGTGGTTATTTTCCGATACAGAACGTCGAGAAAATCTCCAAGAGCACAGCCTCATCAACATTTTCGCCGGTGACTTCGCCGACCGCGTGAAGCGCGGCGCGGACTGAAGTCGCCAGTAGATCCTGCGGCACACCGGCTTCGTGTGCCTGAATCGCATCCCGCACATGGGCATAGGCGCGATCCAGTGCCGAGCGCTGCCGGGCGTTCACCAGACTTGGCTGCACACCGGATTCGCTCGCCAGAACGCCATGCAGCATCGATTCGACATCATGGATGCCTTCGCTGGTGCTCGCGCTTACTTGGACTACCTGCGCGTTCGGCAGCAGATCGAGAATCTGCTGCTGCGATTGCTGTTCTAGATCCTGCTTGTTAATCACCAGCACGATTGGCGTGCGCTGATCGGCTGGTCTGCCTGCCAGAACCTGAGCGATCTCCAAATCATCTTCCGAAGGTGCGGTGGAGCCATCCACAACGAATGCCACGAGCGCGGCGGTTGCCAATGCCTGCCGGCTGCGCTCCACACCGATTCGTTCTACGGGATCGAGTGTGTCCACGATTCCCGCCGTATCGAGCAGAGTCGCGGCAATACCGCCGAGATTGATCGATTCGCGGATCACATCGCGCGTGGTGCCGGCGATGGGAGTGACGATCGACCGGTCGCTGCGGAGCAGCGCATTAAGCAGGCTGCTTTTGCCGACATTCGGCCGCCCGACCAGGGCGATGGTGGCGCCATCGCGATAAAGCATGCCGGTATTGGCACCGGCAATAACATCGGCCAACGCTTCATCGGCAATGGCGAGTCCGTCGGGGATATCCGAGGTCTCGATTTCGTCGTCCGGGAAATCGGCACTGGCATCGAGATAGGCCAGCAAGCGCACGAGCGCAGTACTGGCAGGTGCGAGTCGGGTGCTGAGATCGCCGGCGAGGTCGTTCACCGCCAGCCGTAGGCTCTCGCTCGTTTGGGCTCCGATGACATTCAGTACGGCTTCGGCCTGGGTGAGATCGAGTCGACCATTCAGGAACGCGCGCAAGGTGAACTCACCGCGCTCGGCAGGGCGTGCTCCCGCCGCAAGCGCGACCCGGAGCACCTCGCGCATTGGGAGCGGACCGCCGTGGCAGCTGATCTCTACGGTGTCTTCTCGTGTGTAGGTGTGCGGACCCTTCATCCAGGCCAGCAACACATCATCAATGATGGCATCACCATCTACGATATTTCCGTAATGGAGAGTATGGGAAGTAACATCGGAAATATTTATTGATGATCCGTTGGGTTTACGAAAAATCCGTTGCGCTATGTGGGCTGCTTCTGTGCCGCTAACGCGAATAACACCGATGCCTCCCTCGCCAATTGGAGTGGCGATAGCGGCGATAGTTCCTGTATCGATCATTGGTTGGAGACCTTGCTGATGGCGTTCCTCATTGGCTTCCATCCCCAGGTGAGAAGTGCTGCAACGAAGATCAATCCTGGATTGAATCCGCCGACGAGCATCGTGATGATTACCACACCCCAAATGAGTGTGAGCATGATCATATACAGAGTCGTACAGCCCAGATTCATGGCTGAGGCGGTGGCAGCCTGTTGCTGTTCGGCAGAAACACTATGCGCCGATTGTTCCCGGCGTCGGGCTCGCTCTACGCGAGACGGTCGAGTCTGTTCTACCGGCGCGGAGACGGATTCAGCAGTTGGCTGATATCCCGTTTGCTCGTGGAGTTTGCGCAAGTAGGCATCAGTCTGGCCGGGTGGGTTTTTCGTTGCCTCCGACTTCTGCTGCTTCGGCTTCTTTGGTTTGGGTTTTGTAGCGACTTTGGGCGGATCTTTTTTGATGTTGCGAGGTTCCGAGGCCAATGAACTCGATAGCAGCCAGGTCTCGCCGCCTGCCGGCGACGGATCGACATCATCATCGTCGTCGTTGGCTGGTTCGTTTGGACCGACGGAGTCATGCGTGATCACCGGCACATTGGCATCGGCATCTTCCACCACCGGAATCGGATCGGCATTTTTCGGCGGTTTGGCGTAATCCGGAACCTCGAACTCCACCTTCTTGATGGGCACCTTGTTCGTGGTGACTGTCACCAGATCGTCTTCGTGATCGCCTTCGGCAGCGCGGGAAATCTCTTCAATCGTCAGGCGCGTATCGAAGAGCGGACGTGGCGCGGTCGATGCCGCTTCCTCGGCGATCTGGGCAGGGTCGGTGATCACCTCGGTCTCGACCGGATCCGGCACATCGAGATCGACAGTCGGAATCTCGGCAGGTTGTGGATCGGCCGAGGGCACCTCGAACTCCGGTGCACCTGAGCCAATCGGCGAGGAGTATGCTGCCAGCAACACACCGCAATGCGGGCAGGTAACATCGCTGGCCGCAACATCTTTTCCGCAATTGCCGCAAACTGGCATGGTTCCTACTCCCCGATCGAGTTCACTAACGCGCACATTGCCGCATGTATCACGACTATCATAAGAGGAAAGACGGATACGAGACCGGGAAGTTCCGGATTTGGGAGCATACATGGATAGCTTTGGCACATTGGAAGGTCGGCAGGATTACACCATTCACGGGCAGTTGTATGCGCGATTGTTCTTCCATATAGATGGCGATGCGGAAAATATCATCCAGTGCCAACTCCCGAGCGATGCATTTGATACCGATCTGCAGGTGGGAGATCGCATTCGCATTACCATGCTCATGCGCACGGTGATGGAAATTCGGAAGCAGCCGAATGAGTGAGATGATACGGCGGATTCGCGAGGGCGGTTTGGCAGCGTTATTCACGCTGGCCGCTGGCGTGACCCTGCTGTTGATCACACGCGTGGATGCGATCGAGTTCGCGCCGCAGCACAATCTCTATGTCGTTACCGCCTGGGTTCTGATCCTCTCGTCAATTGGTCCGCTTATCACAGAAGCCGAGCCGTGGTTCCAGATTTTGCTGTGGAACGCTACCGGCTGGTGCGCCGGATTGGCCGTATTTGGTCTGGAATCCGTGGGATCAATGCCTCTTTGGCCGATCATGCTGGCCGGGTTGGCACTCACGTTCTGGCCACGACGGGAGGACAAGCCGTTCCCGGCATCGGCCATCGCAATCGCTTTGGTAGGCGGATTTCTGGTGTGCTGGCTTGGGTGGGCGCAACCGGATATCCCCAAGATTGATACGTGGATCGACTTATGAGCGAAAACTCCCCGCCGGAACGACAACCACGCTGGCCGAACGATCGGAACTTTTCTCCGACCGTGCTGAAAACGTATGGTCAATGTGCCAGTCGGGTGAAGATGCAATATGTGCAGAAGCTTGAAGGTCCCGATAAATGGATTCGGGCATTCGCCATGGGGCGACCCACACATCAGGCGCTGAAAATCATTGCCCGCCAGCTGAGCGTTGGAGCCGATGGGTCTGTTACCGATGAACAGATCCGCGATTTCTGCCGATTCGAGATTCCGCGTAAACAGTACTCCTCGGATGAAGCACACGAAGCGGATATCCAGCTGGTTATTCGTTGGGTGCGCAAGGGCGAGAGCTGGCTGAAGTCACTGAACGTTGAAGAATGGCTCCGCATCGAGCAATTTGAGCGACGCAACTTTACGATGTTCCCTGCCAAGGTCCCGTTTTCCATGGTCACAAGCCCGGATCTGGTGATTAAGCAGATCGATGAAGATGGTGAGCCGTTCTACCACATCATCGACTGGAAAACCGGATCCGTATGGGAAGAGCCGGATGTTCCTGTCATCATGCGATTTGCCCTGCATGACAAGTTGGAAGAATGGACCGGCGATGCCAATGCTGCCAACGTGATGTTTACCTGGTATTGGCTCGATCATGACTACCGAAAGTCTCTTGACATTTCATATGAACACAGCACGTACTACTGGCCCGACATTGTTCGTCAAATGAAATCATTGGCGACCGAACAGGATTGGATCGCCACGCCAGGAAAACATTGCAACTTTTGCCCGTACTATAAGAACTACTGCCCGGAGGAGATACCTCCAGAACTCGAATAGGTGAGGAGAAACCATGAGCGATATCACATCGACAGCCGAAGCACTCGAATCCATCCGCAAGGTTCGTCAGGTGCGTCAGTTTGTGGGCGGCGAGATTTCCGATGAGCAGCTCAATAGCCTACTGGAAATCGCCCGCTGGACCGGATCCAGCCGCAACACCCAGCCTTGGCGATTTGTGGTGATTCGCGATAAGGACATGCTGAAGCAGCTCTCCGATCTGCGCGAAAATATCACCTGGGTGGCCGATGCTACACTCGCTATAGCATTGGTGAGTCCGGGTGAAAACCCGCCGCACGAAGCCTATGATGAGGGCCGGGTTACCGAGCGACTTATGATCGCTGCCCGCATGATCGGCCTCGGTGCTGGTACTGCCTGGTTTGGCGAACCGGAACGCGAAGCAAAGGCCAAGGCCCTGCTGAATGTGCCGGAAGGCAAGACGTTGCGCAGTGTAGTGGCGATTGGCCCCTACAAAACCTCGAAGGATCCGCGACCAACCGGTCCGAAACCAGGGCGACTGAGCCTGGATGAACTGGTTTCCCAGGAAACCTACAAGGGTTAGGAGCGCCCTCTCTTTAGGGGGAGACAAGGGCCCACTCCGTTGCTCGCTGCGCTCGGCCGGGCTCCCCCGCTACCGATTTCGGCGGTAGCAGGGCAGTTAATCTGCCCTTGGCTGGGGGCGTAATCGATCTTTGGTCGATGACCCGGGGATCAACCCCGGGCCTAATCCTGTGAGGGAGACAAGCTCCCCCGCTACCGATTCGGGCGGTAGCAGGGCAGTTAATCTGCCCTTGATGGGGACGTAATCGACTTTTGGTCGATTACTTTAGGGGGAGACTAGCTCCCCCGCTACCGGTTTGGGCGGTAGCAGGGCAGTTAATCTGCCCTTGGCTGGTGGCGTAATCGATCTTGGTCGATTACCTGAGGGGGAGACAGGCTCCCCCGCTACCGGAATGGGCGGTAGCAGGGCAGTTAATCTGCCCTTGGCTGGGGGCGTAATCGACCAAAGGTCGATGATCCGGGGATCAACCCCGGGCCTACTCTTGAGGGGGAGACTAGCTCCCCCGCTACCGATTTAGACGGAGCATTCATGGCGCACATCATTGTTGTTGAGGACGAGCAGGAGCTGGCCCGCCTCATATCTTCCACACTGCAATCCGATGGTCACACCACCGAAGTGTTCCGGGATGGACAGTTCGCGCTGGATCGTATCAACGACACCTCGAAGCAAGAGCCGGATCTCTACATTCTCGATCTCGGTCTGCCGCGGGTGGATGGACTGGCGCTGTGCCGCCGGATTCGCCAAACCCGCATCACCCCCATCGTGATGCTCACCGCCAAGGCAAGCGAAATCGATAAGGTGCTGGGCCTGGAACTCGGTGCGGATGATTACATCACCAAGCCGGTGAGCCTGCGCGAACTGCAGGCGCGGGTGAGCGCCATCTTGCGCCGTGTGGATATGATGGCCAGCTCTGGCCAAACTTCCGAAACCGAAGATGCCAGCGCCATCGAGCGCAATGGCCTCGCCATCGATCCTGCCGGTCGCTCCGTGCACTACGAGGG
>JAFAEA010000320.1 GCA_023424355.1 Chloroflexota bacterium
ATGCCCCTGCAAATTCTCCCGCGCCCACGACCAATCTGGATTGAACCGGAAGCAATTCCTGCGGAGTTCGATTGGTCGCAACTCCACAATCATCGCCTCATCGCTTCCCTGCTCTACCGCCGTGGATTTCGCACGCAGGGTTCTGCCGCGAGGATGTTGGATCGCAGCGATCCGACGCAGCTCGATTACCGGACTCTGCCGAATATCGAGGCGGCGCTGGACCGAACGGAAGAAGCGATCCGCGGCAAGGAGCACATCGGCATCTTTGGCGATTACGACGCCGATGGCATCACAAGCATCACCCTCCTCACTCGTGCGCTCCGCTCGGCGATGCCAGGTGGCGAGGTCACGCCGTTTGTCCCGGATCGAACTGATGGTTATGGCGTAAGTGAGCGCGGAGTCCGCCTGCTGGCCGAAGCCGGCTGCACGCTGCTGATCGCGGTCGATACTGGAACCAACGATTCGGCCATCATCCGACTGGCCGGCGAACTTGGCATGGATGTGATTGTGCTGGATCACCACGAGGTGGGATCGAATCCGGCCGAGTGCATCATTGTGAATCCGAAATTGGATCCCCAGAACTCCATGCGAGATCTCGTAGGTGTGGGGGTCGCCTGGTTCTTCGCTATGGGTTTGCTCGATCGCGGCTACGATATCTCCCGGCTCGATAATGGCGATGTTTCGGCCATGTTAGATCTGGTAGCGATCGGTACAGTAGCCGATGTGGGTCACCTTCAGGGTGTGAACCGCATGCTGGTGGCGCATGGACTCGACCGCCTGCACCGCACCGATCGCCCAGGCGTGCGCGCACTGGCAAGATTTAGCGAGATACCGCTGCAGGCAGTGACATCGGAGGATATCTCCTTCCGAATCGGACCGCGATTGAACGCCACCGGACGAGTCGCCTCGCCGGAGAAGGCGTTGAAGATGATGCTGGCCGAGGATGACGACACCGCGAATCGGTATGGTCACTTCGTAGAGCAGTGCAATGCCAATCGCAAGGCCCAAACGGATCACATCATGCGCGAGGTGGCGCAGAAGATTTTGCACACGCCAGATTGGGAGACCAGGCCAATTGTGGCGCTCTATGGCGAGAACTGGAGCACCGGTTTGGTAGGCCCCATCGCCAGCAAGATCACGGAGCGATTGGGCGTGCCCGCCATTGTGATGCAGCAGAAGGGTGATGTGCTCACCGGATCCGGCAGATCGGTACGTGGTGTTAACCTGCTGAACATCATCGCCGAGGCGGATGCCCTGCTCACGCGCTATGGAGGTCACGCCGGGGCGGGTGGTGTCACACTGCCGCTGGCGAACTATCCGGAGTTCGTGGAAACGATCACGGCTGCAGCTGGTCGACCAGGACTCGGCCTCCCGCAGGCACCCGAAGTGAAACTCGATGCATGGTTACCGGAGCAGGCGTTCCGTCTTTCGATCATGGACGACCTGCAGGCTTTGGAACCGTTTGGTACTGGCAACGAAATGCCGGTGTTCGGTGTCCCGAAAGCGCGATTGCTGTATGTGAACACCATGGGGCAAAACAAGCAGCACCTGAAGCTGACGTTGGGAACTCCGGGTCGGGAACTGCAGGCGATCATGTGGAACGGTACGGAACGGTCGGGAGAACTAGTGGGCGCCACGCATGTGGATGCCTGCGGCAAGCTGAGCGTGAACACGTATCAGGGGAAGCGATCGCTGCAGATGTTCATGGATGATTTCCGGATTCCGGAATAGTTTTGGTCGGGTGCATTTCGTAGGGGTGGACCCCGAAGGGTTGTCCACCCGTGGCAAACCGGTTATCCCGGCGGAATCCCGTCCAGACGGGTGGACACACCGCATCGCGATTGTCTGAAGCAGAATTTTCGGCTGCGCGACGCGGAGGTCCACCCCTACGTTTACGGGAGCATCGAAATCTCCCTTTACCCCTTCACGGCGCCTGCGGTCATGCCGGCGATGATGCGTTTCTGCACCAACATCACGCCAATGAGCAGTGGAATCGTCACTACTACGGCGGCGGCCATGCGGGTTCCGAACGGGACCTCGAACTGCTGATTACCGGTGAATTCCGAAATCGCGATCTGCACCGTTTTCGCCTTGGTGCTGATGGTGAAAGTACGCGCGTACAGGAACTCCGACCATGCTTCGATGAACGCCAGCAGGCCGGTGGTTACCATGCCAGGAATTGCCAGCGGAATCAGGATCTGCCGGAGTGCGACCATCTGCGTGGCACCATCCACCAACGCGGCTTGCTCCAGATCCGGAGGCATGGCGCGGAAAAAGTTCGCCAGCACCCACACCGTGAACGGCAAGGCAAAGCTGAGATACACCACCACAAGGCCCCAAAGTGTGTCATACGCATGGAAGCGCTTGAACATCTGGAATAGCGAACCAATGATGGCGATGGCCGGGAACATGGTCATGCTAAGAATGGTGTACAGGAAGAATGTGCGGCCACGGAAGTTCAACCGCGCCATGGCGTAGGCGGTGAGCGTACCGAACACCAGCGAAAGAATCACCACGGAGGTGGAGACGATCGCTGAGTTTGCCAATGCGCGCATGAAGGTGGAATCCGAGAACACCCGGCGATAGTTCTCCAGGGTGGGATCCTTCGGCCAAAAGGTGGGGTTCGGCTGAATGATTTCGTTATTGGTTTTCAGGCTCGATACGATGGCCCAGTAGAACGGGAACAGCGTATAAACCAGAATCACCACGATCAGCAGCCAAAAACCGATTCGGCCAATAACCGAGAACATACTTCGGCTAGAGGAGGTTCCGGAACCACCCGTGGCGCGAATACGATTGAGTTCGTCTTCTGATGCTTTGACATAGGTGGACATGTTAGTTCTCCTCCACCTTGATCAGGCGTGTATACCCGACCACCATGAGGGCGATACAGATAAAGATCACCACCGATACCGCGGAACCGAATCCCAGCCGTTGTTTCACCATCAGTTCCTGATGCGCGAACACCGAGACCGAGATGGTGCTGGTATTGGATCCGTTCATGACGTAGATCATATCGAACACGCGGAACGAAGCCATGGTGCGGAAGATAAGTGCTACCAGCAGTGCCGGTTTCAGCAACGGCAAGGTGATATCCCAGAACTGTTGCAGCTTGCTGGCGCCATCCACTTTGGACGCTTCGTAGACATCGTCGGGAATCACCTGGAGTCCCGCGAGAATGAGCAGTGCCATAAAGGGTGTGGTTTTCCACACATCCACCATCACTACAGAGAAGAGCGCGGTAGAGGGGTTACCAACCCAGTTGAACATGTGGAATCGGCCGAAACCCAAATCCACAAGAATGTTGTTGATGATGCCGAAATTGTCGTGGAACATCCAGCTCCACAACAGAGAGGAGACCACGGTTGGAATTGCCCACGGCACCAACATGGAGGTACGAACAATGCCTCGGCCCTTGAAGTTTGAGTGAATGGTGAGGGCAACGATCATACCGAGAATGGTTTCAAGACCCACCGAGGTAACAGTAAAGATGATGGTGTTCTTGAGAGCAGTATGGAATGTGGAATCTGCGAAGAGATCCTGATAATTATCAAACCCGACATACCGCCAGCGATCTGGACGGCTTGATCGGAAGTTGGTGAAACTCAGCCGAATTGACTCGGCGAGCGGATAGATGGCAATTCCCAACACCACCAACACGGTTGGCAGAATGAGCAGCCAGCCCAATCGTTCCTGATCTCGGCCGGCCCGGGTAGGTGGCGCGGAGAATTTGGACACCTTGGGTGGAGCCATGCGATCCATGAAGCCATCGCCAGAAGCCATATCACCCTCCTTTCCCCATTTGGATGACGCGGCCCCGAGAGTCACCTACATAACTCCCGGGGCCAGGAACATCACACCTGCGTGTGCTGAACCTTGTTAACTACACGTCCTGCATGATGCTATCGAGCTCTTCGGCCAGGCTATCCATGGCGGCAGAGGCATCGTCCTGCTGGCCGCTCAGAAGCTCATTGACTGTGGTGAAGATGGCTACAGAAGCATCGTTGTAGAGATCGGCGGTGACGGCCGATGGGCGAGCCACGGAACCACCATCGAAGATCGGGAAGAAATCGGCCTGGTACGGGTTGGCAGCGAGAACGTCCGGATCGTCGTACACCTCAACAATAGTTGGGTTGAGGGCTCGCTCGATGGCGCGTGCGCGCTGGACTTCGAACGATGCCATGTACTTGGCGAAGATCTTGGCGGCATCGATGTTCTCGCTGTACTTGGAGACCATCATGTTCCAGCCACCGAGGGTAGCGGCGTTGCCGGCTCCATCGCCATCGCCTGCCGGGAGCAATCCGACGCTGAACATATCCTTCAGTTCGCTGTCATCGGCCTGGCTGATGGAGTACACGTATGGCCAGTTACGGTGGAAGGCACTGTTGCCGGCCTGCCACACGGCGCGACCATCTTCTTCCATGTAGCTGGTGACGGCGCTTGGTGCGATTCCGCCGATCCAACCCATGGCGCGTTCGATGGCTGCCTTGGCCTGATCGGAATTGGCGCTGATGCTGCCATCCTCTTCAATGAAGGTGCCACCACCGTTGGAGTACACCCACTCGAGGGCGTTACAGGTGAGACCTTCGTACGCAGCAGCCTGGAAGGTGTAGCCCACGAAGTTGGAGTTGCCTTCGCCAGCTTCGCCTTCGGCGATGGC
>JAFAEA010000375.1 GCA_023424355.1 Chloroflexota bacterium
TTCTGGGCGGGGTGCTCATCGATAGCGCCGGTGCCAAGGCACCACCTGCAGCGGCCGCAGTGATTCTGGCCGCTGGAGCTATCTATGGAATCCGCGCATTTCGACCGTTGCCAGCCATAGCAGAGGAACCGCTGGTGCTGGCAACAATCGAATCACCGGAAATCATCGTGGCAGAAGAGATCGCCTAGCCGAAGCTACTCCAACGTATCATCGAACCAGGCTCGTCCCGGATACAACTGCAGATATTCCACCTGGATTCCATCCTCCAGCACGAACGCGCAGTGGCAGAAACCACCCATCTCGTGCGGCGCGATCACGATCTCCTTGCCCTCGATCGCTTCGGACAGGTCATCGACGGTGTATGCGATGTGCGGCTCGAACTTCGTCTTCTCATCGAAGGTGCCGGGCTTGTGAAGAATCCACTCCACCTTCTGCGGATGGTTGTTGGGATTGTTCAGGTACACATCGCCCACATCGATCCATTCCGTTCCCGGAATATCCTCGGTGACGTGAATGCCAAAGTGGTGATAGGTTCGATTGAATGACATACGCGCTCCTCTGATTCTCAAGATTTTCGTACAACGACTATCATCACCGGTTGAACTGCGAACGGTCAATCACTCGGCGAGGGCCCAGGCGACTGCTTCTTCCGCATGGATCCGACTAGTAGGATAGAGCGGCACCCCAAATTCGCCATCTGAATCAATCAGCAGCTCGATTTCGGTGCAGCCAAGCACGATTCCTTCAGCAGCTTGATCGATGAGTGACGCAATGATGCGCTGGTACTCTGCCCGACTCTCCTCGCGGACCACCCCAAGGCAGAGTTCGTCGTAGATCACACGATGGACGATCTCTCGGTCGGCTTTGTCCGGGACGATGACATCGATACCGTGACTGGCAAGGCGATCCTTGTAGAATGCCTGCTCCATGGTGAACGCGGTACCGAGGAGTCCGATTTTTGGACTCGATTCACTGGCCGACAGAATCCTGTTGGCCGTGGCGTCGGCCAGATGGTTCAACGGCAACGTCGTTGCCGCCGCCACGACATCCGCGACCTTGTGCATGGTGTTGGTGCAGATGAGCACGCAATTTGCTCCGGCCGCTTCCAACTGGACGGCCGCCTGAGCCAGTGCTGAACCCGCGTCCTCCCACCGACCTTCGACCTGCATCGCCTCGATTTCGGCGAAATCGACCGAGACCATCACGATTTTCGCACTATGGAGTCCACCGAGTCGATCCCGCACGGTTTCGTTGAGAATGCGGTAGTACTCGGCGGTGCTTTCCCAGCTCATACCGCCGATTAGTCCAATTGTTTTCATTGCGTTACCAAATACTGCGAACGCACCATCGCTGTAGCCGCTTCCATATCACCATGCATCCAGCGATCGTTCTCCATGAATGGTACGGATGTACGTAATTTCGAACGGACGTATTCCAGCACGTCACTGCTCTTCAGTGGAGCATGGAAATCGCAGCCCTGAGCGGCGACCAGGAGTTCGATGCCAAGGACAGCCTCAGCATTTCGCAACATCGGATGCAGGCGCACCGAGCCGTGAGCGGCCATGGAGACATGATCCTCCTGGTTGGCACTGGTCGGAATCGAATCCACACTCGCCGGCATCGCGCGTTGCTTGTTCTCGCTTACCAGTGCCGCGGCGGTTACTTGCGGAATCATGAACCCACTGTTCAACCCGGGTTTGGGTGTGAGGAATGCTGGCAGTCCGGAAAGCGCCGGATCGATCAACATCGCGATGCGTCGCTCAGAAAGCGAGCCGATCTCGCAAATCGCCATCGCCAGAATGTCGGCAGCGAAAGCCACCGGCTCGGCATGGAAGTTGCCGCCGCTGAGCGCGACGTCCTCCTCGCCTGTGAAAATGAGTGGGTTATCGGTAACGCCATTCGCCTCGGTCTCGAGCGTAGCCGCGACATTCCGAATCAGATCCAGTGCAGCTCCCATCACTTGCGGTTGGCAACGCAAGCAATACGGATCCTGCACGCGTTCATCGCCGTGGCGATGCGATTCCCGAATCTCGCTGCCGGCCATGAGTTCGCGGAGTGTCTCCGCGACCTCGATCTGGCCCTTGTGTTTGCGCACTTCATGGATGCGGGCATCAAACGGCGTATCGCTTCCCTTCGCGGCCTCGGTACTGAGTGCACCGGTGACCAACGCGTTGGCGTGCAAGCGCTGGGTCTCAAAGAGCGCCGCCATCGCATGAGCGGTACTGAACTGGGTGCCATTGAGCAACGCGAGTCCCTCCTTGGCTCCGAGCTCAACCGGCACCAGCCCGGCAGTCGTTAGCGCTTCGGCGGCAGGGAGCACACCCTTCGGCGTCATACACAGGCCCTCGCCAATCATTCCCGCCGCGAGGTGACTGAGCGGTGCGAGATCTCCGCTGGCACCTACTGAACCTTGCGACGGGATCACCGGATAGATTTCGGCGACGATCATGGCCTGCAGCAGTTCCACCGTTTTTACCTGCACACCGGAATGGCCCTGACTGATATTGGCGAGCTTGAGCGCCATCATCAGGCGCACGATGCGAGGATCGGCGGGACCTCCCGTCCCCGCGGCATGCGAGATCACGATATTGCGCTGCAGGGTGGCGAGATCATCTTTGACAATGCGAACACTGGCCAGCTTGCCGAAGCCAGTGTTAACGCCGTACACCGGCTCGCCGAGTTCGACAATTCGATGAATCGCCTCTGCACCAGACTGCACTTTCTCGAGCGTGCCATCTACCAGCTTGGGTGTGGCGCCCTCATAAATGGCGCGCCAGATATCCAGCGAAACATCGCCGGGAGTGATCTCGATGGTGCTCATTAATCGTCTCCTAATTTCAAAGTTGTCCGTGCCATATCCGCTGCCAGAGTGGATTACCGCCGATGTTGTACACCAAATCGGCGGGAGCTGGAACTTCCCAAATCGCCAGATCCGCCATTTTTCCGGGTTCAATTGAGCCGATGGAATCCTCCCGTCGCAGAGCCTTGGCAGCATTGATAGTGATACCGCGAATACATTCTTCGACGGTCATTTCAAAGAGGGTCGACGACATATTGGTCGCCAGCAACAGAGAGTTCAGTGGCGATGTCCCTGGATTGTGATCGGTGGCAACGGCCATGGAAACACCGTGTTTGCGGAAGAGATCGATCGGCGGATTTTGAGTTTCGCGAATGAAATAAAAGGCACCAGGAAGCATGACCGCCACAGTACCGGATTCCGCCATCGCTGCGACTCCCGCCTCGTTGGCGTACTCCAGATGATCGGCGCTGGCCGCACCCCAATCAGCAGCAAGTGCTGCGCCATTGAGATCGCTCAACTGATCGGCATGAATGCGGATATCCACATCCATATCCTTCGCCTTTTGCAGCAGTGGCACCAAATCGTCCGGTGAGAAGGCGATTCCCTCGCAGAACATATCGATGGCATCGAACCCGGCGAGTTCGCGAACGCGATCAACATCGTCCGCCACCAGATGCTGCACCCATTCGCCGGTGGTCATACCGGAATCCTTCGGCATCACGTGCGCCGCGAGGTATGTTCGGTACACATCCAGTCGCATCGAATCCCCGGCAGCTTTTGCCCGGTTGAGCAAAAAAGCCTCCGTTTCGGCCCGAATTCCGTAGCCGGATTTCACCTCGACTGTGGTGATTCCCTGCGCCATGAGATTGCGGAAACGTTTCTCCTCGGCCCGACGATTGGCAGTATCGGCCGTTTCGTTCGCGGCCTGCTCGTTCGTTTCGCACAGCGCACAACTCAGCTCGGCCGCAGCGGCCTGCTGGATTTCGAACTCCGCCTCCGTGGCGGCAACACTGCTCAGAATTCCACCACCAGCGCGGGCGATCTCCTCGTAGCTGGCACCGGCCAACCGCATCTCAAATTCCTGGGAGCGATTGCTATCGTAAACCAGGTGCGTATGGCAATCGATGAGTCCAGGTGTCACCAGCCGACCTTCGCAATCGATCTCGGAATCCACGTGCAGCTTCGGCAGGTCGCGCTCAGGACCCACCCATTGAATGCGATCGTCTTCGATTAACACCGCTCCATGAGGAATGGTCTCTACCGCATTGTTCCCGGATACCGGGCAAATGGTGGCGTTCCGCACCAACAGCCGATTCGACTCCACTGGCGAATTCCTTTCGTTGCACACCTGAATCTATGTTCGTCAGTTTACCCCGGTTCAGAATCCGGGATATGAGCGCCGCGTTCAAAGGAACTACCGAGGAACACCTTACGTTAACCTGGCATAGATTGACATGGAGATTGACAGATGACACGCACGATCCCTAAGGAAGGTTTGCCGCAATCGACCGCCCCTGTGTTCGTTGAGCGAACACCAGAAAGAAAGAAGGGCCGCAGAGTTTCTTTCATGCTGGTATGTGGTATTGCGTTGAGCGTTCTCCTGTTGATCGCTCACTCGTACTTTCTGCTTATATGGACGATCATGGCGAACAACGAGTCGCATCTTCACTTTTACGTGATTTTCCCGTACCTCACCTGGTTGGTCTCACCGATTCTCCACATTGCTGCGCTCCTTGTGTTCCGTAAATGGGCTACACGGAGTGCCATCTGCCTGACCATAGTTTCCATATGGTTACTTGTGTTTGGGTTTGTTGCCGCGGCCGGGTTCGAGATACCGGCGGTCGCAGTCATATATATGTTCGGCTCCGGGCTTACTCTGGCAATCGCATACAGCATCTATGTGGATCAGGACACATAGCCCTTCTTCGAGGTCACCTCAACCTTCACATCCAGAGCCTGTTCGCCGTGCGGGAGCCACAAATCAATCGGCCAGGGCTCAAGTGGAGCAACATCCCGATCGGTCGAAAACGATGTCCCCTCGTCAGCACTGCGCAACGCGAGGTGCACCAGTTCCATGCCACGCCAGCTTTGATAGAAATCGCCGATGATCGGCGCATCGTGCACTACAGCATCGTGGAAGTTATGGAACTCGTTGATGTAGCCGAAATCCTGGCGCTCTACTTCGTGGCGGATAGTCTGGTCGTCCTTCCACACCAGCACGCGTTCGTCATTCACGCTCATCACCCCCTGGGTGCCATAGATGCGGATGCCGTTCTCGTCGGGAGGCATTGGCGCGCTCGGCGAACCCAGCATGAAATTTCCAATGGCGTTGTCGATAAACCGAACCGTGGTCGCGAGCTGACTCGGTCCGCCGTGGGTTTCGTTGGCATCCTGCACCTCGGCGCTGATGCGATCCACATCGCCCATTAACATGCGCATCATGGCGATTTGGTGCACACCGCCATCAAGATGCGGTCCACCTTCATATGCCCCCTGCCATCGCCACGGAGTGCTACTGAACTCCCCATCGCGGGGAATCAACTGCTTCAACCGTCGGAATCCCATGGTGTGTACGCGACCGATCTCGCCCTGCTGCAGCAATGTCATCGCGTAACGGAGATCATCGCGATAGAACCAGTTCTCGGCGATCATCAGCTTCTGATCGGGGTACTGATCGACCACCGACCATAGTACGGTGGCTTCCTCGAAGTTGGCGGCCTGAGGCTTTTCGCACAGCACGTGTTTGCCAGCTTCAAGTGCGTGCTCAATCACTTGGGCCGCGAGAGGAATCGGCAGAGAAATCAGCACCACATCCACATCTTCGCGGTCCAGCAACTCATGATAATCGCGCGTGAACTGATCCATGCTGGTGCCAGAATAGTCGGCGAAGTTATTGGCATGGGTGCGATCCAGGTCACAAAACGCCACAACCTTGTAGCGATCCTCAAGTGCCTGCAATGCCGGCCAGTGGAGCTTCTGGACCGCGAGTCCTGTACCGATAAGGCCGAGATTGAGTGTGGTCATGCCTATTCTCCAGGGGCTGGGCGTCCCATAACAATGATTCGGTCATCCCAGCCGGTGTAATAGAAATCGGTGAGCAAATCGCGGAAACCGTGCGCCGCATAGAGCGTGTGCGCACGATCGTCCTCCGCATCTAGCGCCAGAAGCACGGGCTGTGCCACATCCTCGAGAAATGCATCGATCAATCGGGTGCCGATTCCACGCCCCTGAAATTGTGGCAGAGTCGCGATCTCGGCGAGCTCGAGCGAGTTGGCCAGCCACGAAGTGTGGCCTACCTCCACCATGCGATCGCGAACTTGATCGTGCCACCATTGACCCGGCACGCTCCGGTATCCATACACAAACGCAACCGGATGCGATTCGATACTGGCGACAAACATCCGGAATCCCGGCCAGCGCACGTGCTTGGGAAATGTCCCGCTGGCAAACGCCTGGGCATCATCGTCCGTCGCATCCATGGCATCGCGCCAGATCCCCGCAATCGCACCGGCGGCATCGTTGGCACGGAATGGTTCAATCTCGTGAATGACAACATTGTCTTCCATATATTGCTGCTCCTTCTCTCTAGATTCTCGCATGCAAATCAGAGATTTCCACACACAGCAATGCCCCGGTACACCACATACCGGAGCATTGCCGAAATTATTCGTTTGTTGCCGACCCTAACGCTCGGTGCGAACGCGCAATCCTACGCCCGCGAGCGCCACCAAACCGGCGGCAATTGCCGCGATCATCACGAATCCGCTGCCCGCACCAGCTCCGCTACCGGTTTCCGGAAGACCCGACACTCCAGCAGTCGATGTAGCTGTCGGAGCAGCTGTCGCAGTTTCTCCCGGCGTCGCCGGAACAGTTGGTTCCGGGGTCCCGGCCACCGCGAACTGCACCACAATCTCTTGCGATTCGTCCGTGATGGTGATTAGGAACTCCTGCGAATCAACACCAGCCGGTGCAACGACGAAACGATACTCGCCGGCAGGGACATCGATGAGCAGCGCCGTGTTTGCGGCATCCAGCGTACCTGTGAGGTAGGCACCTTCTCCCTGCTGAGTTGCGATTGGGGCGAAGAGACTCCAGTTCGCTCCCTCGAGGCTGCTGCCATCTGAGGTTTCCACTCGTACCAGAGTTTCCTTCTGCTCGGGTGCAGTGGTGGAGGTCGGGGAAGGAGTCTCGGTCACTGGCACTGTAGAGGTTGGGGATGGAGTTTCAGTGGCCGTCGCAGTCGGTGATGGCGTCTCAGTGGCCGTCGCAGTCGGCGATGGAGTCTCGGTCGCAATCTGATTCACCATGGTGACGGCTTCAGCACAAATCTCGTCACTGCCGACAAATTTGCCAATTGGTAGTGGACCTGAATCTTCAACAGTTCGCTGGCCACAGACGGTACTCGTCAGTTGGGCTCCCGGTGCCGCCTCCACCGTTCCGGTGATCGCGATAGTGACGCTTGCCGGATCGTAGTTCGGTTCGGAAAGTCCGGACCGCTGCATCCCTACCTGGAGCGTGCCATCGGCGAGTACTTCGCAATCGCCAACCGCATTTGCGGCTGGCTCAAATGTACATTCAGCATCGGAAGCCGCAAAGCCCTCCGGCAACGTCACGGATACAGGAATCGAAGTCCAAATGAACGAATCAGTTGAGAACTCCATCTGATAGGAGAGCGAGTCGCCAGTATCCACGGAATCCGCACTGGCGGTGTTGGTTATGGCATCTCCACCACCGTCTACAAACACTTCCGCGCATACGGTTGCTCCAACACCAGCGGTATCGGATGCACGCGCTGTTTGAAGCGTTGGTTGTGGGAAAGCTGCGGCAACAAACACACAGGAGAAGACGCTGGATCCAGGGAACTCCGGATCGAGAGCCGCAGTGACAGTGATTGTTGCCGAGGCCATTCCATCGGCAGGTATGTAGACCCCAGGGAAGGCTTGAGGGTCGCAATTGGGCTGATATGGCAAACCCACCGGTGTCGTTTCAACGACCATTGAGTCGCAATCGAAGGTCATTAAACCGGAGATTGGAAGGCTCTGTACTATGATGCCATCGAGCAGATCACCCGTTTCAAGTGTCCAGGTTACAGATTGACCATCGCTGCTCAATTCACCAGTCATGGATGCTGGAGCGGCGTTACACAGGATCTCGTTTCTGAAAGGCGATTCAAGTCCGGTCGGCAGACTGGTCATAAACGTTCCGCCCGGACTGGCCACGAAGTAGAGGCGACCTACCTCAACCCGATATTGGCCGTCCTCCGGCACACATGATTCTGTGTTTAGAGCAGCGTTCAAGTATCCCTGAATTGGAGGAACGCCTTCTTCAGGTAGTTCAACACCTGTGAACGTGATTGTTATCACTCCTTCGCTGGCTTCTGCTGTGGCAACCACGATCGGATCCGGGATGTCTGTTGTGGGCAACGTCTTGATCTCAACCGGGCCCGGCTCCACGGTCACCAAATCGGCCGGATAGGTGACAGTGAATTGCGTTCCCGCCGGCACGCCGGTGCTCCCCACATAAAGCTGAATCCCCAGGGTATCGGTCAGATAGTTAAACGCCACTTCGCTGACAACGGCTCCTCCGTCAGTCGCCGGGCATTCGGGCCCCTCAACGGTCAACTGAGCAGGATAGTAATCACCGGCTTCAACCGTGATCTGCGCCGTTGATACGTATGAATCGTACGATGGCACGCACATCGGGAATACAACGTCGCCGGTCAGGGTGGCAGAATGCAATTCAATGGTCCCACCAGAAACCTCGTACCGTTCCAGGAACTTAAATGTGATGGTTTCCGAGGAAGGATCAATGTTTGCGTCAACCATTCCCTCCGGTACTGCGACTTCTCCTGGAGGGAGCAGAAGCGAATCAGAGGTGTAATAGACCAATATCGTGTCATTCTGCTCTGCGATGAATCCAGGGAAGAAGACCATCTCAAGGGTGAGCGCCTTGTCATTCGCATTCCAGGTTATTTGGCTGACGCCAAAGGAACCAGTGGCCTCTGCCTGTGGTGCCATGCGCCCCTGGGTGTCGCTGTTCGATGACGGCGTGCTTTCTTCATTTTCTTCGACTTCAGGAGTTACAGCTTCGGAAGTCGGTGTCTCGGTTTCAGGCTCAGTCGTAGGTGCCACAGTTTCGGTAGGATCAGGAACCACCGGTGTCGCATCCTGAGCGGTAACAACCGCTATGGGCGAAAAAACTGTGGACATCAAAAAGAGTGCGAAAACTATTCGCAGGATTCCTGGTTTCATGTATCCCTCCCCCGGTTTGGGATGTGCGCGATTTCACTGGTTTTCACCAGCGGATAGGTGTATGAGCAGCAACCAGGGCAGGATCTCAACCCCGAATTACCATAAGAGAA
>JAFAEA010000378.1 GCA_023424355.1 Chloroflexota bacterium
CGATGCCGGGGCCATGTTTCTGGGCTACATGCTGGGTGTGATCTCGATCATCGGCGGTGCCAAGATCGGCATGATGTTGCTGGTCCTCGGATTTCCGATTATGGATGGTCTCTACGTCACCATGAACCGTCTCATGAACGGTGCCGATGCGATGGAGCGAGATGTTCGCCACCTGCACCATCGTTTGCTTCGCGCCGGATTCAATCAGCCGCAGGTAGTGCTGATTTTCTCCGGAGTCTCAGGAATCTTTGGTGCGGCGGCGCTGCTGTTGCCCACGCGAGAATCCAAGCTGATCGCTCTCGTGGCGCTGGGCTCTCTTCTCCTGCTGGTTATGTGGTGGCTGGCACGACATCCGGAAAAAGAAATCATCGAAAGCTCAACCCCGACCAATTGATCGGGGTTGCTCTCGTCGTAATGATTGTTGGGCGGTTGCAGAAACTACTGCAGCAGGAGCTCGAGTTTGATACGGTCCTGATCGGATTTACCCTTGCTCACAAGATGAATCAGCATTGTGGCAAGCTGAAAGATGCTCTTGCCAAAGAATGCGCCGATCAAAAATCCGCCAAACAGTCCGATGATAATTCCGACCAGGAATGTAGCCAGTTTGTTGTTGTTCATTGCCTATCCTGACCTTTGAGAACGTTGGAATTACTGGATGGAAAGAAGTACAGGTGCACTTTCCCAGCGCCCTTCGAGATCGTAAAACGCGCGCAACTCTTCGTCGAAGACGTGGACCACAACATCACCATAATCGACCAGCATCCAGCCGGATGTTGTGTCGCCCTCGGTGCGCAGTGGTTCCTTACCTGCATCACCCATCTCATCGATGATCGCCCGGTAGATCGCGCGGAGCTGTCGCTCGTTTTCACCTGAGCAAATTACAAAGACATCCGCAACGCTGGAGTGCTCGTGAATATCGATGACCTTGGTATCCGCCGCCGGTGTTTCCGCAATGATATCGGCAATATCCACGGCCAAAGCACGCGCTTCAGCGATTTGATCCTGAGATGTTTTATCCGTCACTCGGACTCCTTCGTCGTGTTCTTCCTGGTAGGCCCGGCAGGGTTCGAACCTGCGACCAAGGGGTTATGAGCCCCGTGCTCTACCGCTGAGCTACAGGCCCAAACGTACCGTATACTCTGGCACCTGCACCTATTATGCCACGGTGCCAGTCAATTGACTTCCAACTGCAATACCCTCGGCAGACTCATCCGTGGACTCAATTGGTCTCCACGAAAGCCGGGTAGCGTCGCAGAGTACCACAAACAACACACTCATCCCAAAGGCGTGTGCAAGAGTTGCCATCAACGCCAATCCGGATTCCACAACAATGAGCCCAAAGATCGATTGCAGGATCACGAATGAGAATGCAATGAGACTGCTTCGATACAGCTCGGGCCGAGCCAAGCGCAGCCGGATTCCTTGAATGAGCAGTGCTACCAGCCACAGTGTAATTACCAGCGCCATGATTCTGTGGATGGTGTGGATCCCATGCAAGCCGCCAAATTCCGGAATCAGTTTGCCGTTACAGGTTGGCCAACTCGTGCAGGCAAGCTCCGCTCCCTTGTGTCGCACGTACGCACCGGAATAGGCGACAATAATGGCAAGTACCGCTCCACTTGCTGCAATCCATTTGTATCCGTTCAGCAGCTTTTCATCTGCCGTTTTGGGGGCGATGGAAATCGTTTGGCCCTCGGGACGTTCTTCGTTCAGAACAAATGCCAACAAGGCAGCCGACGCCAGGCAGACCAACGAAATTCCGAAGTGGGTCGCCATGACTTCAGGGGATTGTGGCCATTTCACCGCAGCTGCCCCCATCAGGCTCTGGAGCACCAACGTGCCCGCCATCATGGGTACCAGGACCAGCGTTTCACGATACCGGTGACGCATCGGCCAGGCCGCAATCGAAGTCGCGACGACCAGAAGCCCCTCGATTCCAGTAACGAAACGATGGCTGTATTCCGTGATGCTTTCGTAAGTGTTCTTGGGCAGCCAGCTTCCGTGACAGAGTGGCCAGTCCGATCCGCAACCGGCGCCGGAACCTGTGGATGTAACCCTTGCACCCATCAATAGCACGATCAACATGCCGATTGCTGTGGCTATCGCCAATCGTCGGGTAATTCGGATTCTTCGCTCCACGCGTTGCCTCGGTTTCAGATTGAAATCACGCGGGAACTCCCCCGCAACTTCCGCAATTCTACGCCCATTCGAATAGGCGTGCACGGGAAGATAGTGAACCGAATCCAACTCTTCGGCGTTCTCACAACGGCGCCAACTGAATACGACCATGATGTACGAACCAACAGGAGGCAGTCTTGTCACCATTCAACGCTTACACGAACCGTCGGGCCATCATTGCCGGATCGCTGGCAACAGTCGCTGCGATTCGCGCGACCAACGCCCAGACACCGGAATCTGAATCGGAACCAATTCCTGCGGAGGAACGGGAGTCGTTTCTCATTACCGGTGTGCTGGATTCCGGTGGGTTTGATCTGATCAGTGAGATTGAATCCTGGGATGCAGAGTTGAACCGTATCGGCTCGATTCCGATTCCGGAGTCATACGTCAGCCACGATCCAACCGGGAAGGATGGCGATGTGCTCATCACCACACTCTCGGGTTCCACGATTGTCGACCTCAAGATAGCGGACCGGAAGGATATCGCGTGGGACGGTGGAGATCCCGGATACCTTTCCCAGGTTCTCCCGGATGCAGGCCTTCCACGACACCCGAAGTACCTCATCGCCCAACTGTTTGATCTCACCGCTGTGCTGAAGGTCGATCTCGAGACGGGCGAGGGGAGTGACATTACCGAGGCACTCGCAAATCAGGATGTTGATCTGGTGACGACCATTGTTGACTATCCCAACGACGGCTCGATTGGAGCTATCTGGACCGGCGACAATGTTTACCTCGTCGATTTCGAGGATCCGGAGAACGTCCAAAAGCTGATCGGCGATGATGAAGGCTGGTATTCAACCACGGCGCAGCTGAGCCACAACGGTGAGCATGTGATTTTCACCACCTATGATCCAGATCAGCGGGGGCAAGCAGCCAACGTCTATTTGCAGAATGTCGCTTCTGGTGAATACGAGAAGATTCTTGAGGGGCACGCGTACACAACAGGCTTCTTCATTCCAAACGATCCCGAGAACTTCATGGCATTGTCTGCCGAGGGGCTTGAAATCCGCTCCCTTTCCGCCCCCGCGGAAACAGGAACGCTCATTCGGGAAGTGGGTCAGAACGGATGTCGTCCCAGCTGGCTCAATGTCGGCAAGAAACTGCTTTACGGCCATCGCGATGTTCAGGACGGACCGTATAGCTGGATGATCGTGGACATGGAAACGCTTGAGTACACCGATCTGCCGGATCTTGGGGATATGCGCCCGATATGGCCGAATCTCGGTTACTCGGCACCACAACATCTCTTGTTCCACGACGATACCCATGACGATGTGCCAGTCACCGTCGTTGGCCTGGATATCGAAAACGCAGAGACCTGGCCGGTGGTGGACGGTGTATATGTCTCCCAGCTCCACTCAATCTCGGCTTCTCGAACAGGAGACTGGTACACCGTTTCTGCACAGAATCGAGGCACCAATGTCGGTGTGTGGCTGGTGAACATGAATGATCGCAGCCTCTATGAGTTCCCGGAAGATCAGGGAATGATCAGCGAGTACGCGGCAGTGAGCCCCGACGGAAACACTGTGGCCGTAACCTTTATCGAGGGTCGTCACGAAAGCAAGGGCACGTATGTGGCCAGCACAGACACTCCTGAAGATGTCACACGTATCTCTGACTCTACGGTTCTTGGCTGGGTGTAGCCGGCAATCGGAACCAACCACTTCGTCCGTGCCATTCGCGGCCGGCTTTCAAGTGAGTGATCACCCCTAGTGCCAATGAGGACTCCGGATGGATCGTATCGATATCGCGAACATGCTTTCCAAATACGAACTGCATGACCGAATCGCTGGCATCGTACGATCCATCCACGAGGGTGAACCGGTTCTGGAAGAGGATGATGTTCGAATCTTCGCGCAAGTAGTTCTTCAGTTGCGGATCGAGCAGCCAGGAGCCGCAGACCGCAAACTCCACCGGCCAATCCGGAAAATAGCGGGGAAAGAACTCTGTTGCCTGTCTGATCGATTCAGAGCAGGCAGCATCGTGAAATGGACCCATGAAATCCGGGATGTGCACCGAAAGCACATTGGTTTTCTCATTCGCTTCGAATCCGTGTTCATTCAATGAAGCAGCGATCTTATCGCCAGCGTGCTGCAGTTCGAACTGCAACCGGCCAAGGTGATAGATGACTCCTCGAAAATGGAGCATGAGCCACCACATCACACCCAGGCCACCTACGCCTTCGCGTTTCCGATGCACCCGAATATTCCTGCCGAGATCAGCAAGCGTTGCCTGGGAAATTTTCTCCGGGATTCCAAGTGATTCGTGATATTCGCGCACAAACGGTAGGCATGCTGTCAGAAGCTGAACGTAGAAGTATCGATGCTGCGGATCGTTGAAATCGGCCAGCGCGGCAAATCGAAAGTCGATCTCGATCTTGCCCATTGATCCAATCAGCAAAGCAGCACCTCGCTGCAGGAATTCATACAGCTCTGTCCCTGGCCTAGGAGTGGTGGCGATTACGAGATCAATATCTTCCTCTGGTACCTCCACGAACTGCAGCCAGGATTTCCAGGTCTCGGCATCTGGAATCTGAATCCGGGAAAGTTCCACCTGGGAAACACGATCGATGGCATCGAACCATGCCTGAGACTCTCGAGTATCCGCAAAAATCGAATGCATAGTTGGGTGCCACCTGTGTAATTTCCTGGCCATTAGACAGCATCATGGTACTTCAAACCGATCCCATCAATCACATGTTTTTACTTTGGAGTTCGATGGTTATTGACGCTACCGAATGGCAGTGATAGGCTCATGGAACTACATTAGTTCGATGAGCGAACTATCGATAGGGCATCACAAATGCCCGATCATACTGGAGCACTCTCATGCGGATTGGTATCGTCGGTTCAGACAATTCCCACGCATTGGCATACGCCAAAATCGCGAATGTAGATAAGGCGTTCGAACCGTACCGAGTCACAATGATCTGCGGAGACGATCCGCAAAAAACGAAGGACGTGGCCTCGGAGGGCGAGATCCCCACCATTGTGGAGTCACCCCAGGAAATGATCGGCCACATCGATGCAGCCATTGTGGTGAATCGACACGGTGGGCTCCACGCAGGCAACAGTATCCCATTACTGGAATCCGGCATTCCGGTCTATGTCGACAAGCCATTCGCCGTGTCCCTCGATGACTGCGCCGATATGTTGGCTGCAGCAGAGCGAGGGAGTACCTGGGTGACATCGTTCTCTTCGCTTCGATACTCACTGGATACCGCGGCACTGGAACAGGAGGCGAGCTCGTTCGGCCGTATTCGCGCCGCGCAGTTCGCGGGTCCATGCGATTTTGATAGTGAATATGCCGGTCCGTTTTTCTATGCAACGCATGTGGCCGACATTATGCTGCGCTTGATGAATGGCAACATCAATTCTCTATCAGCTGTGCAGGCTGGCCAGGGAGTGGCGGTGACCGTTCAGTTTGAAGACGACGCGCTGGCTGTCATCAACTACATGAATGATGCGCAATACCACTTCACGGCAACGCTCTTCGGAGAAAACGGCTACGCGCACCGTGAAATACTCGCTGGTCATGGTGCCTATACCACCGCGTTTGGTGTGTTTGTGCAGGCGCTGGAATCGAACACCCCGCCGATTCCACATGATCAACTGGATGTACCCATTCGATTTGTCCATGCAATAAATCAATCTCTTGCCGGCAATGGGGATTCCGTTTCACTTGCCGACGTTACGCACGAAGAGGACTGAACCGATGAGCACCGTGGCGAAACTCGCCGTCGATGGCGGCGAGAAAGTGCGCACTGCACCATTTCCTAACACGAACGACGTCCATGGCAGAAGGATCGGAACGGAAGAGGAAGAGCTGGTACTGGAAGTGCTGCGCAGCGGCTCACTCAATCGCACCGTCGTGAGCAACGGCAAGGTTGAGCAGTTCGAGCGGGCGTTTGAGACATGGGTTGGTGCAACTCATGCCGTGGCATCGACCTCCGGCACAAGTGCATTGCATTTGGCCGTAGCAGCCATCAATCCGAATCCTGGAGACGAGATTATCGTCACTCCCATCAGCGATGGAGGCTCGGTGATTCCGATTCTCGCGCAGAACGCGATTCCTGTTTTTGCCGATATCGATCCGGTAACGTGGAATATGGATCCGGAGTCTGTTCGAGCAAACATCACAGACCGAACCTGCGCCATCATGGTGGTGCATTTGTTTGGTCGGCCTGCCGATATGGATGCAATGCTCGCGATTAGCAAGGAATTCAACATCCCGATCATCGAGGATTGCAGCCAGGCTTATGGAGCTACGTGGCGAGGCGAGAAAGTCGGCACGCTGGGTGATATCGGCTGCTTCAGCATGCAACAAAGCAAGCACATGACCGCTGGCGATGGTGGAGTGACCATCACCAATAACGATGACCTCGCACGTCGGATGCGCTACTTCAGCGATAAGGGATGGCCGCGTGACACGAATGAACGCACCCATCTCTTCCTGGGGCTGAACTACCGCATGACCGAACTGCAAGGAGCCGTGGCATTGGCGCAGCTCGCCAAGCTCGATGGCGTGATCGGGAGTCGACAGCAGGTCGTCCGCCATATCGAGGAGGAGGCGGGAACATTGCCGGGCCTGAAGTTGCAGCAGTTGCCTGAACATGCGACTTCGGTCCACTGGTTGTATCCCATCAACTTTGACCCGGAGAATACCTCGGTCGATCTCCAGACATTTGCGAAGGCAATGGCAGCCGAAGGTGTTGGTTTGGGTGCAGGTTATGTGCGACCGCTGTACTTCACCCCGATGCTGGCTGAGGCCAACACCTACGGTGACTCTCACTTCCCATTCGATTCGGCGTTTACCTCAAGATCGTACAAGGATTACAAAGAGGGGCTTTGCCCGGTGGCGGAATCCATGCAGAAAAGCATGTTCATTCTGGCAATCAACGAAAACTACACGAATGAAGATGCCAATGACATCGTTGAAGCGTTGGCCAAGGTAAGTAAGGCATACGCGAAATGACCGCCATGCCAGTATCCGTTGGTATCGGCGAGCGAGAAATCACTCCGAGACACCCTGTTCCGTTGGCGGGTTTCGCCTCCCGACAGAACAAGCCATACACCGATATCGATCGCTCACTTTGGGTGCGAGCCTGGTGGATTGGCACCGAACGTGATTTTGCTCTTCTTGTAGTCGCCGATATCCTGTGGTGGGCTCCGGAGAGACAACTTGGCTTCCGCCAGCGAATTGCCGATCGCTGGAGAGTGCCCGTATCGCGCATCCTTTTGCATGCTACGCACACGCATAGCGCACCACAAACAAGCGATGTATTCACGGAGTCTGTCGGATCTCCATCCTCGGAATGGGTGGAGATGTTCGAGGAAGCGTCGCTTCGGGCTATTGCAGATTCGCACCAGTCAATCGCTCCTTCGATTCTGACACTGCACAAAGGGTCGACAGATATTGGCTATAATCGGCGAATTTCTCGAGATGACCCCGACGCCGTTCCAGAAGCGACCGGACTGGTGGATGATCAACTAACTGTGATTCGCTGCACTTCGCCAGATGGCTCACCCAGAGGGCTTCTTTTTCATCTGGCTTGTCACCCGACGATCACCGATGCCCCTCATGTTTCGTCCGAATATCCGGGTATCGCCTGCGAGAATCTCCGCGGTGAGTTCGGGATGGTCAGCATGCTCCAGGGAACTTGCGGCGACGTGAATCCCAGAGTGACTCGCAATCAGACCCGGCGAGATGTTGGTGACGATGTGGTCGCTGGCGTTGCGGCGGAGCTCGTCACGGACATTCGATCGACTCTTTCCAATGAGGGAGTCTCCATCGCGATCGAGGAGATTCGTAATGCAGAGGTGAAGGTCGACTGCAGGAGTACTTCAGTGGCTTCTGAGGAAGCAATCTCCAATGGAATCAAGCACGGCGGGCTTCGGGATGAGTGGGCTCGAGCTCTACGGCGATACCCACACAGAAATACCCCTTCGCAAACAATGACGCTCTATCGCCTGGATCTCGGAAGCGACCTGCAGTTCGTCACTTTCGATGCAGAAGTGGTCACTGCGTATGGTCTCTATGCTCGTGAAATTGGGCAAACTTCTGCACTGCCTCTTGGTTATACCAATGGGATGGTTGGCTACATTGTCACCGATGAGCAACTGGCCAATGGCGGATACGAACCCGATGAATCCACCGTGTATTTCGCACTACCGTCACCGTTCGCGCCAGGTTTGGAGCATTCGGTTCGCACCGGAATCCATCAGCTCATCTCCCAAGGAGAGTAGTACATGATATCGCTCGTCAACGCTCAAACATTTCGGGCGCGTTACCTGGAAGAAATTCTTGATCATGCAGGATTGCCATGGTCGCATTTCGATGGCGATCATCTCGAGGGCGTCATTGTCGTGCATGCCGGTAGCCCTCTGGAATCAGAAGTTCGAGAGCGAATCACCGCAAGCGTTGAACGGGGGGCTGCGCTCGTCACTGTTGGAGGTACGGCCGGTTTCGACAATTTGGTAGGTGCGCGTGACGGTGACTCGCTGCCGGAAGGCTACATCGTCAACCACTCTAAGAGTCATGTCATCACCACAGTGGCTCACGAGGTTCTCCATGTGTTCGAAGGGAGAAGCCTTCGCGCTTCCTCCGGGTCGGCTCTGGCTGATGTTGAAAATGGAGGCAGTGCCATTGTTGTGAATCGGCCAGGTGAAGGTGCCACGGTTGCGATCGGTCCGGACATTGTTTGGTCGGTTGCGCACATCCAAACGGGCATCTCGGTAACGCAGGATGCAGATCCGTCACCGGATGGAACAGCGCTTCTCAACGAGGGAATTCTCAAGGCCGAAGATGGCATGGTTCTCGATTGGCATCGGGACCGTCAGCAGACCTGGGATGGCACACCACTGCCAACGGACATGCTCGGACTAGATGCGAACTTTCCGAACGGCGATACTCCCTGGTTCTCGGTACCAATTGCCGATGAACTGCGGGATATTCTGCTTCGATCAATCGCCTGGGC
>JAFAEA010000386.1 GCA_023424355.1 Chloroflexota bacterium
CGATGTCCAGCCCGAATCCTGCAGCGAAGGGAGCAAGTCGGAGAAATACCTGCTGAGTCTCCTCTGGCAGCAGCTGAAAGCTCCAGGCGATGGCGGTGTGCATGGTGCGTTGGCGCTCTGGTCGATCGTTGCGTTGACTGGAAAGAATGCCATGACCGCTCTCGAGTTGGTTTAGAACGACTTCGGGAGAAAGAGTGGCCAGACGGCTGGCCGCGAGTTCCAGCGCCAGCGGAATCCCATCGAGCCGGCGGCAAATTTCAGCGATCGTTTCTGATGTTTCGGGGCTTTCCAGTAAGTCGACTATCGATTCGTCCTGGCTCGACGCGCGCTCTATGACCAACTGCACGCTTGGAATCGCAGTAATATCGGCCTCGTCCAGGCCCGCTTCTGGCACTGGCAGCGGAGCCAGCCGCATCACATGTTCACCTTCAATCTGCAGTGGTCGTTGTGAAGTGACCAGAATGGTGAGGTTAGGGTTGCCGGGCCGGATCTCGCTGATAAATGGCGCTGCTTCTATCACTTGCTCGAAGTTATCCACAATCATCAGGCCGCGGAAGTTTTCGAGTTTCGTCCGAACTGCCTCTGTCAGTTGTTCACCATGAATATTCAACGCTTTCGCGAATTCACCAGGAACAAGGTTGGGATCGAGTACTGTCGCCAGCGGGATGAAGAGAATATCGATGTCCTGAAGCTCTCCAATGTGTTGTGCAACGCTCGTAGCAAGCCGGGTTTTGCCGACACCAGAAGTGCCGGTTACGGTGATGAGTCGGATTTCAGGATCACCGAGGAGATCTTTGAGTCGCTGGATATCACCTTCGCGCCCAACGAGTGAGGAATGATAGACAGGAAGCGTGCGGGAAATTGCGCTGGCACACATAAATTCAATCCATCCATACAAACATTCACCGATAAGCACGCCTGCGATGGTGCAAGTATAGCGAATAGGAGCGGGTTATGTGAACAGCAGCGTAGGGTACATGTTGAGCCCTTCCTGCCTCACTGCATCAGGCGGGATGATGTAGATACGGAAAACCCGCTGGACCAGATACCTCCGGTACAGCGGGTGTGTGATTGCCTGACAAATTGGGTCTAAACGCTGGCGATGAGCGCCGCGGTAGCTTCAACTTCATCCTGATTGATGATGTGATCCATACCGTCGTATATGCGGAGATCCACATTTGCTCCCGCTGCAGTGAAGATCTCTGCGGATCGCTCGGCAGCACGCACCGGAATCCAGTTATCGTTGGTGCCGCACCCGATGAATACGGGCAGGCCGGTGGAATCGACTGCTGGTTCGTGCGATTTTTCGACCGGCCCAATGACCGAGCCGCTGAATGCGACCACTCCGCCAATAGCGCGTCGACCTCGACTGGCGTATTCCAGGCTAAGCATTGCACCTTGGCTGAATCCACCGAGCACGATCTTCTTGCCATCGATTCCTGCGTCCAGAGCCGTATCAATGGTGTCATCGATCACCATCAGGGCACTTTCTAGCCACGGTGTGAGTTGCTCGAGTGGGGCAAAACCGCTCACCGGATACCACGTGTTGTTTGTGGCCTGCGGGGCCAGGAATGCGATTTTCTCGGTTGAACCTTTTGTGAGGGTATCGCCGAGACGGATGATATCTGCTGCCGAAGCTCCACGACCGTGAAGCAGAATGATGACCTTTTCGGCATCCTGAAGATCAACTCCAGCATGCAGCAGTCGTCCTCCGCCGTGTGGATGTGTTTGTTCTGTCATGAAACCTCCTCGGTATCCGGAATCCAGACTGAGGAACAGTCTGGATTCCGGTTTATGCGCTGATTAGGCGTGGGCCGGTTCAGGAACTTCCTCGCCGAACTCGGTGGTCACGCGCTCGAAGCTCGTGTCCAGTGGTTGCAGCATCGGCTCAATGCGATCTCGCATTGGTGCAAATGCCGGCGGCAGCGCAAGTTGCTGACCCATTTTGTCCTTGTCTTCATCCGTTGCAAAACCTGGGCCATCGGTGCTGATCTCGTAGAGCACACCGCCTGGCTCACGGAAGTACATGGCCTTGAAGTAGAAGCGATCGATCTCCTCGGTCACACGCACACCCTCGCTTGCGAGGTACTGGTTCCACTGCGTGAAGATTTCATGATTTGCCGTGCGGAAGCTGACGTGGTGAACACCACCTCCACCATTGCGCGCCATATCAAGATCCGGGCGAACGTGAACGATCATCAGCCCGTTCGGTCCACCAGTATGGATCTGCAACAGAACGATGCGGTGGTCAGGATGTTCCGGTCCCTGCTCATCGGCGATGACCTGGAAGCCCATGATGTCGGTGAGCATGTGCAGAGTCTGCTGCGGTCGACCGGTAGTGATGCTGACTGCGCCGAGACCGAGAATCTGATGCTCGGCTGGCACGGTGCTGTGCTCCCATGGCTTGCCTGCTTCAATCGAAACCTCGCCACCTTCATCGGCCATCAGCGCCAGGCGCTGACCTTCGAAATCGGTAAATGGCAGCAACTTGTGGCCCTGAAGCTCGGTTTCCTCGCCGTAGCTCACACCGAAGTGGACGAAGCGCTGCTTCCACCAGTCGATGCTGGCATTGGTGGCAACACGCAGGATGGATTGGTTGATTTCGCCCGCACCTTCGCGGTTCTTCGCAACACCCGGGAAGGCGAAGAAGGTGAGATCAGTGCCGGCGTTGCCTTCGGCATCGGCGTAGAACATGTGATACACGTCGATCGAATCCTGGTTCACAGTCTTCTTCACGGCGCGCATACCCAAAAGGCGGGTGTAGAAATCTACGTTCTTCTGGGCATCGCCAGTCATGGCGCTAATGTGGTGGATTCCGGAGAGTGGTGCTGTTGGTCTCATGTTTATGCTTCCTTCCAAATGGTTTCTGAACCGAGATGACGATCGACTTTTCTCAGCATTTTTCCGAGTTGTTCCCGTTCATCGCAGCTCAATACGCTGAACATTGTTTCGATGGCATCAATTTGATCTGCCATTGTTGCCTTCCGACACTCCTCGCCCTTTTCGGTGAGGTAGATCAGATTGGTGCGGCCGCGTCGGCGGCGATAGAGCAATCCGTCTGATTCCATACCATCGAGCAGCTGTGTGATATTGCCCTTGGTGACGAACATGGCATCGGCCAGTTCCTGTTGTGTGCGCCCTTCGCGAACTCCTGCATGAACCAATACATCGAACCTGCTTACTGAAAGGCCGTACTGCTTCATGATTTCCGCCGTGTGACGATCCATCTGGAGATACACTCGCATGAGTCGTATCCACGCCAGTTCGGCAGGGGATCTCTGAGGAGCTTCCAGAGTTGTTGTGGTCATGTGCATCCTCCATTGGTGCTTACTGGTTGTAAGTATAGTTCTAAACTATCGACGTGTCAAGCGGTGGAGTGACCGATATTTGCTGACTTCGTGTTGATTACAGTGAACGGGGGGAGAAACGACAACGGCGCCTCGAACATCGAGGCGCCGTTGCTGAAAGTTCTTTGGAAGCGAGATGCTATGCCTTCTGGAGATCCGTGCTCAACCAGAACCGATCCATGAATGCCGCCATTTCTCCCTGGCTCATGAAGCGTGGTTGAGTGAAATCCTCGATCTCGTGGCCATGAATGCGGAATCCCACCACGTTCTTGCCCCGGAAGGTGAGCTCCAGCACGTATCCCTGGCGGGTATCGACGCTGAACATCTGGTCGTAGATGAAGTTGCCGATACCATGGAAGATCGGCTTGCCGTTGTAGATCTCCCATCCCTGAATGGTGTGGGGGTGGCTGCTGATAACACAGGTTGCACCGGCATCGATGCTGCGGCGAGCGGTTTCGACCGCCCAGTCCTGCGGGATCCAGAAATACTGTTCACTCATATGGAAGAATGGGATGACAATATCGTGCTGCCCCGCGAGGTTTTCGATATCGCTGGTCACCTGATCCAGATTGAGCGGATTGGTGCCACCGTGATCCTTGGTTGCCTGAGAACCTGCCCCGGCAACCACACCGAGTGCGTTCGGCCAGGTTTCGTTGCCGGTAATGCCATCCACACCGAGCAGGGCGATGGACATGCCATTAACTTCGGTCACAAACGGTTGTCGGGCCTGCTCCAAATCGGCACCGGCGCCAAACACCGGCACACCTCCATTGGTGAGGAATCCATAGGTATCGTTGAACGCGGGCAGCCCCCAATTGGAATGGCTATACACCGCATGGTTATTCGCCATGCTTACGGCATCGATACCGGCATCGACCATGGTGGGGACGAAATCCGGGCGGGTGAGGAAGTCGAGCGCATTGGCATCGACCAGTTCCGGGAACTCCAGAGTCTCACTGATGAAGCATTCGAAGTTGGCGAAGGTGAAATCGAATTCTGCCAGCACACTCTTGGCGCGCTGGAGTGGAGCACTGTAATCGCCGAACTCGCGGATATGTGCAGCCACATTGCGGCCCGGAATGATATCGCCCACGGCTCCGACTCGCACAATCGGATCGGCTTCGGTGCCGCTGGCCAGCAGCGGATCGGCCCCATCAACCTTGAGCGTGTTCACGCGGAAATCGATCTGATCCACTGGAACAACCGCGAATCCACCCGGGGTGCTGTCCAGCTGGGTCGCGAGCTCGTTGAAATCGGCGACGGTGGTTTCCGGTGTGAGACCGGCCGGTACGATGCCATCGATGGCAAGTGGCACAGGCTTAATGCTTACGGCGCACCCCACCTCGGCCCAATCGGTGATGGCGCCATTGATGAGGCCCTCGAGGTTGCCCGAGCCAATACCAGCGAGCGGCAATCGCAGGCTGGTGACCATCGCGTAACCGCTTGGCAAGTGCCTTGCACTTTGCGCGAGCACACGCTCGGATGCAATCGGCATGGTGAGTGCCGCGCCGGCTGCAGCGGTGGTGCCAATAACGAATTCTCTACGTGTGAAGTCTCGCATGATAGGTGCTATGCCTCGATTATCTAATCGCCATATTGATTGCGGTAGTTTTCTATGCCATCTGCCCAGCTAACTGCCAGACGTTTCTGATTTGCCGGATTCATGATGAAGTTCACGTCATCGGTATTCGTGATGAACAGTGTCTCGATGATCACACCAGGCATGTTCGTGGGTTCAATCGTATATTCAGGCTTCACTACTCGCGGACCGATCATCAGCGGATATTGTTCGGAACCGAACTCGTGCGTTTCGGCGCTGAGGTCCTTATCATCTGTAGATCCCCGCGGAGACGCATCGTAGCCCTGTTCTTCGAACGCGGCAGGCATCTCACGATACAGGAACGTAGCCAGATCTTGATTGCGCTGGTTTCGATCGGCATCGAACGCCGAGTTGTAGTAGATCTGATAACCACCCACACTCTGATCGTCAAAGCCGTTCAAATG
>JAFAEA010000082.1 GCA_023424355.1 Chloroflexota bacterium
GCGCCAT
Organism: Chloroflexota bacterium; assembly: GCA_023424355.1. Classification (GTDB taxonomy): domain Bacteria; phylum Chloroflexota; class Chloroflexia; order Thermomicrobiales; family UBA6265; genus UBA6265. Next base: position 8 of record JAFAEA010000082.1, read on the forward strand.
CTTGCGCCGTGTGGATATGATGGCCAGCTCTGGCCAAACTTCCGAAACCGAAGATGCCAGCGCCATCGAGCGCAATGGCCTCGCCATCGATCCTGCCGGTCGCTCCGTGCACTACGAGGGTCAGCCGATTTCGCTGACCGCCAAGGAGTTCGATCTGCTCTTCCTGCTTGCTTCCAATCCGGGTCGTGTGTTTAGCCGCAACTATCTGCTGGATGCGCTCTGGGGCGATACCTATGGTGGTTTCGAGCGGACGGTAGATACCCACATTCAGCGTTTGCGTCGCAAGCTCGGTGGCGCCGGAAACGTGGATGAACGGATCGTGACGCTTTGGGGTGTGGGCTACAAATATGACGATGGGAAGCATTAGCCTCCATGCCCGCCAAGCCGACTATATGGCAGCAACTACGTAACCTGCTTTTGTGGCCGGTGCGTGTTTGGCGTGAGCGCATCAGCACGCAAATGATTATCAGCTACCTCGCCATGGTGTTGCTGGTGATCATTCTGTTCGAGGCTACCATCCTCGGGAGCGTACTCCTCAACCCCGGTGACCGATTCTTTAGCACGACGCAAGTTACGGTAGATCCGTATCTCGGTGAGCGCTCTGCTGCCTATGTGCAATGGCTGGGGCCAGATGATACCGGCGAGGCCATCAATTCATCGCCACTCAACCGGATTCGAGTGAACGAGATCAATGGCAAGCTGCAGCAGCTCGCAACTGGACGCGTGCCGGCGTTTCCGCGACTCTCTCCGGTAAGTGAAGATGAGAGGCCGCTCATTCTGATCCTGAATCAGGAGGGGCAAATCATCGCCTCGAGCGATCCGCAAATCCCGGTGAATACGCCATTGGATCGCCTGCCAATGCCCATGCGCGATACGGCCATTCGCAACTTTTCGCTGGCTGGGGCCGAGGATGATCAGTGGAATGCACTCTATTCGCTGAGCCTGTATGAAGATCGCACTGTGGTGGCTCATCCCATCATCAATTCCGATGGCGAGGTGGTGGGCACCTTCCTCATGGAAGGCGGATCGGTCAGTTTCGCGCTCGGGCAAACACGGGGAGAACTCTTCCGCCAGATCTCGGTGGTGTTCCTGCAAAGCTTGTGGATCTTCGCGATTCCGGCCGTGATCGTCGCCGTGCCGTTTGGTATCTGGCGGGCGGGAAGCATCTCGAAGCGGCTGGAGAGGCTCGCCGATGCCGCCGAATCGATGGCGCAAGGGGCCTTGAATACGCGTGTGCGCGTGCGCAAGCACGATGAAATTGGCCGCCTGGCGGAGAGCTTCAACGCGATGGCGGAGCAGATTGATGCCAACGATCGCGCCCGGCGCGCGTTCATCTCCAATGTCTCGCACGAGCTGCGCACACCTATCTCCATCATCATGGGCAATGCCGAGCAACTTTCGATGCTGCCAGAAGCGCGCGACGAATCGATCGCCCGTCCGTTGGCCACCATCCAGCTGGAAGGCGAGATGCTGGTGCGCCTGGTGGACGATCTCTTCACCTCCGCCAGGTTGCAGGAAAACAATCTGAAGATGCACCGCACTGAGATCTCGCTGTTCGAGGTGATCGGCGAGGTGCTGATGGGCATTCAGCGCAGTGCCTGGGAGCATCGGAAGGTGAGCGTGGAGAGCGTTATTTCGCCTGATCTGCCCAAGGTTCACGCCGATAAGCAGCGTGTGCAACAGATTGTGAGCAATCTCGTGTACAACGCATTACGCCACACTCCGGCGGGTGGACTGGTAGTGGCCCGGGCGGAGGAGCGTGAGGATGTGATTGAGGTCAGCATCATCGATACCGGTATGGGAATGGACGAAGATACCGCCAAAATGGCATTCGACCGCTATTACCAAAGCGAGCGCAACAAGCGGCACAGCGAGGGCACCGGCCTCGGTCTCTCGATTGTGCAACAGCTGGTAACCGCCCAGGGTGGCACCATTTGGGTGAGCTCGAAGGTGGGCGAGGGTACCACGTTTACGTTCACCTTGCCGATAACCGAACTATCGTAAATGCACCCGGTCACGTATCCTTTGCATAGTTTGATATGTCTTTCTGGGGAGAAACGAGTGAGCATTCCTATTCGCATTGAAACTGAATTTGGCACCATCCACGCTGAGTTATTCGATAACGAGGCACCGATTACCACCACGAATTTTCTGCACTACGTGGATGAAGGCCTGTATGATCACGGCAAATTTCATCGAACGGTGACCGCCGAGAACAATGCCAACACGAACCTCGATCTCGGCGAGAACGATGTCTATAGCGATTCCGTGCCGAACGATTCCATTGCCATTCAGGTGATTCAGGGCGGGATCAATGGCGAACGCTCCGCCGATCTGGATTCCGCGATTCCCCTGGAGCGCACCTCGGAAACCGGCCTCAGCCACACCGATGGCACCCTGAGTATGGCCCGCAGCACACCGGATTCGGCGGTCAGCGATTTCTTTATTTGTATCGGCGATCAGCTGTCGCTGGATTTCGGCGGAATGCGCAATCCAGATGGTCAGGGATTTGCGGCGTTTGGACGTGTAACCACAGGCATGGATGTGGTGCGAACCATCCAGAGCCAGCCCGCCCGTGGTCAGATGCTGGACCCGGTTGTACCGATTTTGCGCATCGAGCGCGAGAAGTAGAGTTTTATCACTATCATGAGCACATATCACGATCCTCAATCTCCACCGCCACCACCAGCCAAAAGCGCGAGCTTCAAGCAAATCATCCTCATGTTCGCTTTCGGCACCCTGGGATCGCTGTTTGTCATTAACGCCATTCAGAGTCAGCCGGGTAATAGCCTGGGTGTGGGTGGTGTGCTGATTGTGTGTGCCTTCATCTTCTTTGCCGGGCTCATTAGTCGCAATCAGTTCATTGAGCTTTTCGCCTCCGGGTTCCTGCTCATTGGTGCCGGTGTGTTGGTGGCAATGACCATTCAATCGCGCGATGCGCTCTGGGGATTCGGGGCGTTGTTCTTCGTGCTCTGCATCGTAGTTATTCAGTTGAAGCACAGGTTTGTGGATAATACGCAAACACCGGATGGCGAGTTGAAAAACCCGTATCACTAGAGGAGGTGCCCCATGTGCGGACGATATGTGATCGAGGATTTCCAGGAACTGAGCGAAACGCTGCGGCAGATTCCGTTCCAGAGCTTCTTTGATTTCCAGCCAAACTGGAACGCCGCACCGAGCCAGCAACTTCCCGTGATTATCGAAGCCGATGGTGGCCTCCAGATGCACACCATGCAGTGGGGTCTTATTCCTGCCTGGTTGAAGCCGGGCGAGAAGCCGAAGATATCCCCGATCAATGCGCGCTCCGAAACCATCGCCGAGAAACCGATGTTCCGCAATCTCATCAAGCGGAAGCGTTGTTTGGTACCGGCGAACGGATTCTACGAATGGAAGCGCACTGGTGGCCCGAAGCAGCCGTTCCTGATTCATCTGACCGATTCGCCGATCATGCTGATGGCGGGTCTATACGATGAGCGCGAAGGTGCCGATGGCGAAAAGCAGGGGAGCTACACCATCCTCACCGGACCCCCGAATGATGTGATGGCCGAGATCCACGATCGCCAGCCGATGATCATCCGTCCGGATGACGTGGAGTTGTGGATGGATCCGGAGATCAACGAGGTAGAACCTCTCGAGCCGTTGTTGCAGCCGCTGGCGAACAAGGAAATCGAGATGTATCCGGTGAGCACCGCGGTGAACAGCGTGAAGAACAATAACGCCAGCCTCACCGAACCGATCGCGACGCAGGAAGAATTGCTCTAGGGCGTTTCCCACAGCGCCAACTCATCTCCGAGGTCTCTCAGCAGATCATCGGCATCGTCCCACGCTCCGTAGAACTCCGACTTCGCAGCCGAACGTGCCATATCTTCATATTTGTAGATCTCGGCGAACAGGAGCGCGGCATGGTTGAACGTTGAAACACAGGCGATGAGCGTATCGTCCAGAGCCTGGAGTGACGAGCTCGGTGGCCTCAACTCTCCGGCGGCTGCGTATTGTTCCGTCCAGACATCCACATATTGCTGGTTGGCGTTGAGCAGTTCATCTCCATAGGGATCATAACTGCCGCGGAATTCCGTGTGAGCGCCATCACTGCTGGCTTTGAGGGCATCGTGGATCGCCCAAACAGCGCTGAGATAGTCTCGGTCGGCCTCGTTGGCAATTGGAGTGGAATCAATTGCGGGTGCGTTGATCAGCTCCAGTACAGGCGCGAGGATCGTTGCTTCATCGTAGCCTTCGAATACAGGGACATCATCCAGCGCAATTGTTTGTCTGGAGGTATTCCAGGCCTCAACAAACTTAGAAAGTGGCGCGTAGAAACCTATTTCCATGAGGAAGTCTGGCTCAATGGCCCAATATGAATAGAAGCGGACCTTGTCGGTATTCTCGTCGAATGTGAGGGCGTGTGAGCCGGATTCATCGTCAAGTGACAACAGCACTCGGAAATCAGACGCATCGGTAGTAGCTGTATGGAGATCACGCAGTTCTTGTGGCGTATCCCACCGTTCATCTACATCCTGTTTTACGGTGGATACCAAAGCAAATCTGGCACTACCAGCGTCCAGAATAAGCGAGTATGGCTGATCTTGCGTGATGATCCATGGATCTTCCCAGGTGAGTGTGATTCCACTCTGCGCCTCGGCGCTGCCATCGTTTTCTGGCAGATCACCCTGGCGAGCAAGGGTTTTGGTGGCTGCGCTTCCGGCAGCCAGAGCTACCGCGGCCGCAAGGAATGTGCGACGAGATGAATGATTCCGCATGGTCGGCACCTCTCTGATTGACTGTTCGTTATTTTTCAAACGTGAGTGTGCCGGTATGTGTTCCATTGGTGGTTTGAAAGGGAAGTTCCGGCATTCGTCACATCGGTAGCAGGGCAGTTCGGCCGAACGTAGGCTCGGCCGTCTTCGACAGCCGCAACAATGCTAACTCCGCTCTATAGCTGCCTTCGGCAGTGCGCTTCGCGCCGGGATTCTTCGCTGCGCTCAGAATGACATGTGGGAGCAGAAATTTCGCCATTCGGAATTGGTCCCCACTGCCCGGGCGATGCGCGCAGCCCGAGCCTACCTATTGATCCGATCGATCACCACCTTGCCCAAATCCTCCCATTCCCCCATCATCGCATCACGAAAACCGACCACCCCAGGAGGACCCATGCCACAAACACTCATCCGCAATATCCGACCGCTGCACCACGATGCCACCGATGTGCTCATCACCGATGGCATCATTGAATCCATCGCCACCGGCATCGAGGCTCCTGCCGGTGCCGAAGTGATTGAAGGCAACAATGCTCTCCTGTTTCAGGGGCTCATCGATGGTCACACCCACATGGATAAGGCCCTCATCGGGTTGCCGTGGCACAGTACCAAACCCTCCGCCAATATCACCGAGACGATTGCCAACGAACGACAATTGCGACGCGAAGAGCACATCGATGCCCATCAGCAGAGCACGCGACACGCGCACGCTGCCATTGCCAGCGGCACCACGCACATCCGCTCGTTTGCCGATATCGATACCGAATGGGAACTAAAGGGTGTGCGCGGATTGATGCAAACCCGCGAAGATCTGAAGGATAAGGTCCACATTCAGGTGGTCGCTTTCCCGCAGAGTGGCATGCTCATTCGCCCGGGAACGGTGGAGCTGCTGGATCAGGCGCTGTCCGAGGGTGCCGATGTCATTGGTGGGCTCGATCCTTCGGCCATCGATCGCGATCCCAAGGGACATCTCGATACGATCTTCTCGCTGGCAGAGAAGCACGATGTGGATGTGGATATCCATCTCCACGAACCAGGCGATCTCGGCGCGTTCAGTATCGATCTCATCATCGAGCGCACTCGAACCCTCGGCTGGAAGGGACGAGTCACCATCAGCCACGCATTCTCACTGGGTGGAGTGGATCAGGGCCGACTGGATGGCATGATCGAAGGACTTCTGGATCAGCAGATCGCGATCATGAGTCATGGACCCAGTGGTGGGCGTCCGGCGCCGCCGGTGGAATACCTCCGCCAGCGCGGTGTGCGCATGATTAGCGGCAACGATGGTATTCAGGATAGTTGGGGTCCACTCAACCGACCGGAGATGCTGCATCGCGCGTACTTGGTGTGCTATCGCAATAATTTCCGCAGGGACGATCAGATCGAGGATGTCATCGATATCATCACCAACAGCAGTGCTGAGGTGATGGGTGTGGGTGATTACGGTTTTGCCGTAGGAAGGGCGGCCGATCTGGTGCTGGTGGATGAAGAAAACCACGCGGCTGCAGTCGTGCGTCGGCCAACACCTCGGCTGGTGATGAAGCGGGGCCTCATCACCGCGCGAGATGGTGTGGTGGTGTAGACCGGCCTAGGGCTGGAACACGGGCGCCATCGTATCCTCAGTGAGCGGTGCCGATGTGTGCTCGTGCAGTATCTTCCACTCCTCGCCATCGGGAACAAGCACCCAGGTGAGACGATTGGCCATGCCTTCGCGTTCGCCCTGGTCATTGAGATCGTAGTAATCGATGATCAAGGTCATCAGCACCATTTCATCGGTGGCGTGAGTTTCCACGCGCAGGGCCTCCGCGCCGGAGCCGTGATTGCGCACGTGGCGGAACCAATCGGTGACCATGGCCCGCCAGGTTTTCTGATCGGTGTGTTCCCACGGCATCGTCATATCAAAAATGCGGGCATTCGGGGTGTAGAGCGCCAGCAGGGCGTCTTCATCCACGGCCTCAAGCGCAGCGATGTATTTGGTAAGTACGGATTCTGGTTTGTTCATGAGCCTTCCTTCCTCTGTCATTTGCTTCCTGCAAGCAGTGTGCCTCACAGAAAACCGCCGCCGCTTCTCCGAATTTGCGGAACAACTTCCTGTTCGGAGTTTCGAGAGTGTGCGAATTTTCACAATCCGTACTATGTTGAGTATTGGATTTTGTCGTTGTCGGTATCAGGAGCACATCCCATGAAGAACAGCAGTACACGTATCGAGGTATCCCATGTCGGCAGCTTGCCGCGTCCGGATCAGCTTCGAGAGGCGAACAAGACCCGTCTGGAGAATAATGGCCAGCTGGACGGTTTCGACAACATTCTCGCCACCTCCGTGGTTGACATCGTAGCGAAGCAGAAGGACCTCGGCATCACCATCCCGAACGATGGTGAATTCGGCAAGAGCATGAGCGGCAAGGTCGATTACGGTGCGTGGTGGAGCTACAGCTTCCAGCGCCTCGGCGGCCTTGAGCTGCGCGATGCTGGAATCGCCCAGGGTACCGAGCATGTGGAATCCTCGCCGGGTAATGTGAAGCTCACCAATTTCGCCAATCGCCGCGATTGGGTGAAGTTCGCCGAAGCCTATCAGGATCCGACAGGCGGAATCCTGATGAGCGACAGCGAAGATGGCCCGATGGCGCAGTTCCCGGTCGCTACCGGCCCCATTACCTATATCGGTCAGGAAGCGGTACAGAGCGATATCGCCAATATGAAGGCCGCGCTGGAAGCCAATGGCATGGATGAAGGATTCATCACGGCAGTTGCTCCGGGTTCTGCTGCGCGAGTTGGCAATGCCTACTACGCCACCGATGAGGAATTCATCTACGCCTGCGCCGATGCCCTGCGCGAGGAGTACAAGGCGATTGTGGATTCCGGCCTGATTCTGCAGATCGATGATCCATCCATCGCTGAAAACTTCGATCAGATCACGCCAGAGCCATCGATTGAGGATTACCGCAAGTTCACGCAGATCCGCGTGGATGCTATCAACCATGCCCTGCAGGGAATCCCCGCCGATCGTGTGCGCTTCCACCTTTGCTGGGGTAGCTGGCACGGACCACACACCACCGATATCGAGTTCAAGTACATCGTCGATCTCATGCTGCAGATCAACGCCGGCGCCTACACCTTCGAGGCGGCCAACGCCCGTCACGAGCACGAATACCGTGTTTGGGATGATGTGAAGCTGCCGGAGGGCAAGGTGATTCTGCCCGGTGTGGTTGGCCACGCCACAAACGTGGTGGAGCATCCGGAACTGGTTGCCGAGCGCATCATCAACTTCGCCGAGCGAGTTGGCAAGGAAAACGTCATCGCCAGCACCGATTGCGGTCTGGGTGGACGCATTCATCCGGAAATCGCCTGGGCCAAGCTGGAAACCCTGAGCAAGGGTGCCGAGCTCGCCACAAAGAAACTCTTCGGTTAGTCCTGCCTATGTCATTCTGGTGCCGGGGCAGTCAGGCCGAGCGCAGCGAGAAGCGGCAGCGGGCCCTTATCTGCCCCCCGCCACTTCGGTAGTGGGGCAGTTCATCTGCCCCTGGGTAAGGGGAGATAAACTCCCCTGCGACCAGAATGGAAATACCATTGGACGTATCGCGCGGGGATCCCTTCGTCTGGGCCACAATCCCCACGAGTCCGCCGCCAACAATCCCCAGGGAGCACCATCGGAATAGGCACGCGGTACACTGGAGCTATCGAGACTCTACGAGGTGCTTACGGGAGCCAACTCTTTCATGGATATCAGTTCAGTGGCGTTGAGAACGGTTGTACGCGGCGGACATATCGTGACCATGGATGGCAATATCCGGGCCGATATCGTGATCGATGATCGCCAAATTGTGGCCATGCTCGCCGATTCGTCCGGTGTGGATGGCGATACCGATATCGATGCTACGGATTTGCTGATTCTGCCGGGAATGGTGGAAACCTGGTTTCCCGCACCGTGGCTGCATGATATCGAAGCCGGCAAAACCGCTCATGCGGTGCAAACCGCTGCCCTCGCCGGTGGTCTCACGTCTATTGCCGCCGAGCCGGGCGAAGCTCCCGCCGAAGTAGGAACGCCCAGCCATCTCTCGGTCGATGCCGCGATCTGGCTGCCGGTGGATGCCGGAAATCTGCCCAACTCCCAGCAAATCGGTCGTATGAAGCGTGTCGGTATGATCGGTGTTTCCACCACCCTCACCGGTGAGCAAGGACTCACGGATGCCGAACTCTATCAATTGATGCGCGTGCTGGCCGAGCACGGTCTGCCTCTGGCGATTCAGCCGCTTCACGGCGAGATCTCCCCGCGTGATCCCATCAGCGAATCGCTGGTAACCAACACCTTGATGGTGATGGCCGAGGCCACTGGAGCGTGGGTGCATTTGCATGGCATTTCCACGGCCCAGGCGGTGCGTACTGCCATTTCCGCCCGGGATCGCGGTGTGAATGTGACCATGAGCGTGCCAGCACTGTATCTGGCCGTGGCAGCGGAGAGCGGCCGCTCTCTGCGCGTGCGGCCGCCATTTCGATCCCAGCGAGATGTCGATGAGCTCTGGAGCTACATTCTGGCGGAACAGGTGGATTGCGTGAGTGTCACGCCCATTCGTGGTGGAGAAAACGGCGATCTGGTGACCGATGCGCAGACCGCGCTGAGTCTCTTCTGGCACGAAGCGGTGACCCGCCGCGGCATGAGCGCCTCGCAGGCGGTGCGTATGCTTTCCACCAATCCTGCCCAGATACTGGGTGTGTTCCCATCCAAGGGGGCGCTCCGTATCGGTAGTGATGCCGATTTGGTGCTGTTCGATCCGGAGGCAACCTGGACCGCTACCAATGAGGATGCGCTCGACGGAACCGGGCTCAGCCCGGTGCATGGTATGGAGCTCACTGGCTTCATTACCCGTGTGCTGTGTCACGGTCGAACCGTTTACGCCGCCGAGCATCATGAAGACGATTCTCTGGTGATCCCTGGCACAGGCAAACTGCTGCATCGGCAATAAGTTCACACGTCGCGAACCGATTCCTTTGAAAAGGGGAAATCGGGATGCGTAATGGCCGTGGGGGCCCGCATCCCGATTTGGGGGAGGGTTGGGGAGTGAGCGCCAGGTGCGAATCGGTTGGCTGGTACCGATTTGGGAAACTCGCGTTGCGCTTTCCTCTGATTCCTAGAATCACATGTAGATGATGAGAATGTGCGACAGAATTGTCACAGAAATGCGTACGGATACGTGAATCCAAATGCAGCCATCGTACGTTTACCCAAGTGCATAGGTAGATCCGTATCTCCAATACAGGTGGGGGTCATCCGTGGCGAGATACGGCTTACCTATGATAGGTTAAGAGATGTACGATCAGGATTTACGCCTGAAACGTGATCTGACTGTGCGTAATTGGGAGATCGATCGAAAAAATGCCAGCATCCGGAAGCGAACCAACCAACACACCTGAAGAATCTCAACGCTCCGATGTGTATTCCAAAATCAGCAATGCCCTCAGCATCGAGGAGCGAGATTGGAATACGGTAAGCCGCCGTGTGGCCACCCGTGGCCTCGCTATAGGTGGTGCCGCCCTCGCATTGTTCGCCGCTGGTACCGCCGGATTCCGGGCAGCCTATGCCAGCAAGATCTATCCAAACATCTACATCGGCGATGTGAATGTTGGTGGTATGACCACCGAAGAAGCCATCGCTGCCGTGCAGGCTCGGGTAGATGATCTGGATGCCAACGCAATCAAGTATCAATACGAATCCCACAGCTGGAACCCAACACTTACCGAAATCGGCGTAACTGCCGATGTGCCCGCGTTGGTTGCTCAGGCAGTGGAGCTCGGCCGCAATGAGAAGGCCGCCGATCGCCTCATGTACACCAGCACTATGCTCAATGGCGATCAGGTGATTCCGCTCAAGTTCGGCCTGGTGACTCCGAAGCTGGACCGCTGGCTGGATACCGTTGACGCTGATATCGA
>JAFAEA010000192.1 GCA_023424355.1 Chloroflexota bacterium
AAGAGCCTGATCACGCATCCGGCGACGACGACGCACAAGAACCTGACCAATGAAGCGCGCGCCGAACTGGGCATTGGCGACGGCACGTTGCGCCTTTCAGTCGGGCTCGAAGATATGGACGACCTGATCAAGGATTTCGATCAAGCTTTAGCGAAAGTCTGATCCTGCCGCCAACCATCGCTCGGCTGGAGCCAATCCGGGTCACTCTGTTTCCTCGATGAATGGCTTCAGCTTGCGCGAGTGATCGAAATGCCTACATCCAGTCGCATGATCTTTCGCGCGCTCACCCACGATATCGAAGTCACGGCCGAACCGTTTTATCTGGCGGATCGATCGGATCCTGACGACAATCACTATCTTTGGGCGTACCGGATAACCATCGCCAACCAGTCGAGCCATCCGGTCAAGCTCTTGAACCGGCATTGGGAAATTACCGATGCGCGCGGCAAGGTGGATACGGTCGACGGCGAAGGTGTGGTCGGAGAACAGCCCGAACTCGATCCGGGCGACAGTTTCCAGTATACGTCAGGATGCCCCTTGCCGACGCCGTCGGGTTTCATGAAGGGGCGCTATGAGATGCGACGAGACGACGGGACATTGATCCAGGTTGATATTCCAGCCTTTTCGCTGGACGTGCCCGATGACAAGCCCCGTGTCGTCAACTGACGTCAGTCACCGAGTTTGAAGTCCGCTGGGTCGAAACTGTATTGGGTCGAGCAGAATTCGCAGCTGACGTGGATCTGACCGTCGTCTTCCGTGCTTTCCACGATTTCCTCGGCTGAAAAACCTTCCAGAATCCCGCGGATTTTTTCGCGCGAGCACGAACAGTCGTCCTTGACGGCGATGGCATCGAAAACCCGCGCCCCGTGTTCGTGAAACAAACGAAACAGCAAACGCTCGGCGCCAACGGTGGGATCGAACAATTCGTCGGGTTCGATCGTATCCATCAGGGAAACGAGTTCGCGCCATGAATTGTCGTCCGGACCATCTTCGAAATCGTCCAAAGGATCGCCATCGCCCCCCGGCAGATCAGGCACCCGCATCCGCTCGGAAGATTGCGGCAGGAATTGTGCCAGCAACCCGCCCGCGCGCCACTTTTCCTGCATGCCGCTTTCGCCGGGAATGACCTGCTTGGCCACAGCCAGACGAACCTCGGTGGGGATCTGTTCGGATTGGCGGAAATAGATGCGCGCGACAGCCTCGAAGGAGGTGTCTTCGAGTTGAACAATGCCCTGATAGCGTTGGGTATGAGGTCCCTGGTCGATGGTCAGGGCGAGAACGCCGTTGCCCATCAGCTGCGCGGAGCTTGCCTGATTCGACGCCAGGGCTTCCTGGAGCCGCTCGGCATCGAACCGCGCATAGCCGCGCACGGATGATGGCGTGGAAAAATCCGCGACCACGAGATCGACAGGCCCATCGGTGCGGGTTTGCAGGATGAACTTGCCCTCGAATTTCAACGATGTTCCAACAAGGGTCGCCAGAACGATCGCTTCCGCCAATAAGCGCGAAACCGGCTCGGGATAATCGTGGCGCGTCAGGATCGCATCGATCATCGGTCCGAGTTGAACGGCGCGGCCGCGCACATCCAGCGGGCCGACTTCAAAGGGAACGACATGATCGTCGCCCGCCACATCGAACGCGCCAAGGTTTGACGTTTTGCTAGACACGAGATGCCGCCTCGCTGAAATCTGACGCGTTCAGGCACCAGGCAAGAACGGCTTTCTGGGCGTGAAGACGATTCTCGGCTTCGTCGAACACGACGGATTGCGGTCCGTCGATCACTTCATCGGTGACCTCTTCGCCGCGATGCGCCGGCAGGCAATGCATGAACAGTGCATCCGGCTTCGCACGGGCCATCAGCTTTTCATTGACCTGGTATGGCAAAAACACGTTGTGGCCACGCGCCTTGTCTTCAAAGCCCATCGAAACCCAGGTGTCGGTCACGATACAATCGGCACTTTGCGCAGCTTCTTCGGCGGTTTTCGAGAGGCTGATGCGCCCGCCATTGGCGTTCGCCCATTCCGCGAAGCGTCCAACAGGCTCACTCCCCTCCGGAACGGCGATGTTCAGCCGGAAGTCAAACCGTGCAGAAGCTTCCATCAGCGAATGCAGCACATTGTTGCCGTCACCGGTCCAGGCGAACAGCTTGTCCTTGATCGGTCCGCGATGTTCTTCATAAGTCATCACATCGGCCATCAGCTGGCAGGGATGCGTTTCATCCGTCAAGCCGTTGATCACGGGGACGCTGGCATTTTCGGTCAGTTCGAGCAGACGCGCGTGATCGGTGGTCCGGATCATGATCGCGTCCACGTAGCGCGAAAGCACCTTGGCGGTGTCGGCAATGGTTTCAGACCGTCCCAGCTGCATTTCGGTGCCGGTCAGCATGATGGTTTCGCCGCCGAGCTGGCGCATCCCCACGTCAAACGACACGCGGGTTCGCGTGGAAGGCTTGTCGAAGATCATGGCAAGAACCTTGCCGTCCAGCGGACGCGAGCGCTCGCCAGCCTTCAGCCGGCTTTTGCGCGCATGGGCATCGTCCATGATAGCGCGCAAGGCTTCAGGCGCCGTGGAAGAAAGATCCGTGAAATGCCTGACTGTCATCGTCTCGCTCATGCTGCCGGATCCTCGGCGATATTCTGGATTTCGCTCAGGCTTTGCGCGGCATTGCGGATGCGTTGCAGGCCTTCGCGAATATCGTCATCCGTCACATTCAGCGGCGGCAAAAGTCGCACCACATTGTCTCCGGCGGGAACGGCGAGGCAATGTTCGTCGCGCAACCGTGCGTTCACGACCGTATTGGGCATCTTGCATTTCAGCCCCAGCATCAGGCCTTCGCCGCGAAT
>JAFAEA010000196.1 GCA_023424355.1 Chloroflexota bacterium
TGGACCTGGCACGACCGTGGTGGACCTAATTGGTTCCGTCGGGCGCAAACCTATGTGCCCATCAATATTGGTGGCTTGGCAATCAACTGGGCGGTGCTTACATATCTCCACGATTCATGGGACGTGCACTACCTTTGGGCCAACGTGGCCGGTGCCGGCCTCGCAGCCATCTGGAACTTCCTGCTAAATAACGCCATCACATGGCGAAAGTAGGGGTTTGGAGCGCGGTTTAACAATTCTACATGACCGGTCTTCTCGCCGGGTGGTATAACTTGCGATGCGGATTGCGGCGCAAGGGCGAACAATACCGCGTAGTAGAATGAACTAACCTGATACTCGTTACAGCAAGTCGCGTAGACTCACAACACGTGAGAGGAAGCAAACATTCATGGTAAATACAGCAGGTAATCACGAGAACGGCACGCCGGGATCTACCATCGTCATGGGCGCCGGTCCTGCGGGTCTGTGCTCCGCCTACGTGCTGAGCAAGGCCGGTGCGCCGGTAACCGTGGTGGAATCCGCACCATTCGTTGGTGGTCTCGCTCGTACTATCAAGCGAGAGACCGAGTTTGGTGAGTTCAAGTTCGATATCGGTGGCCACCGCTGGTTCACCAAGAACGACGAACTCAACGCCCTCTTCCAGGAAGTGGTGGATGACGAACTGCTGTGGGTAAACCGAATCAGCCGAATCTACTTCGATGGCAAGTTCATCGATTACCCGCTCAAGTTCAAGAGCGCACTCACATCGCTCAACCCCATCACCAGCGTTCGCGCCGTGGTGGATTACGGTGTTAGCATGCTGCGCCGCAAGTTCACTGATCAGGAACTGGTGAGCATGGAAGATCGCTACGTCGATCAGTACGGCCAGACTCTCTACGGTCTTTTCTTCAAGAACTACTCCGAGAAGCTCTGGGGCCGCCCATGTGATCAGCTCAGCGGTGACTGGGTGAAGCAGCGCACCAAGGACATGAGCCTCTGGACCGCGATCAAGGACGCCATCGTACCTTCGAAGGGTGCTGTGGTGAGCCTCATCGATGAGTTCATGTACCCGCGTGATGGCTTTGGTCGCTTCAGCGAGCGCATGGCCGATACCGTGGAAGCCAGCGGCAATCAGGTGCTTCTTAAGCACCCGGTTCGCAAGATCGTTCTGGATGGCAATCGCGTTAAGGGCATTCTGGTTCAAACCGAGAACGGCGAGGAACTGATGGAGGCCGAGAACTTTATCTCCTCTATCCCGATGACCGTGCTTTGCCAGATCACCGATCCACCAGCACCACAGGACGTATTGGATGCCGCGCAGTCCCTCGACTTCCGCGATATCATCACCGTCAACATGATGTTCAAGAAGAAGCAGGTCACCACGGATACGTGGCTGTATGTGCACGACAAGAACATCCTCTTCGGACGATTCCACGAGCCGAAGAACTGGAGCCCGGCCATGGTGCCAGGCGACGATTACACCTCGCTCGTGGTGGAGTACTTCTGCACCAAGGGTGATCACATCTGGAACATGAGCGATGAGCAGCTCGTGAATCAGACCGTGAAGCACCTGGTGGAAGATTTGCACTTCGTGAAGCCGGAAGAAGTCATCGGTGGCTTCACCCTCCGCGCCACCAAGGCCTACCCGGTATACGGCATGGGCTACGAAGAACCGCTGGGCAAGATGAAGGATTACATCCGTTCCATCGAGAACCTGCAGTACATCGGTCGCGGTGGATCTTTCCGCTACAACAACACGGACCACAGCATCGAAACCGGATTGCTGGCCGCCAAGAACATCCTCGGCGCCAAGTACGATCTGGAAGATGTGAACGCCGATCAGGAATACCACGAAATGAAGAAGGTTACCGCCGCTCAGGTTGGCTAACCAACATTGTTCACATACGGCCCGGAGGGAATCCTCCGGGCCGTATGGCGTATCATAGAAAAGCTATGGAAAACACTTCTGATACCCAAAACCAGCTCGAAGATACTTCCACACTCCAGGTGCCACCGGCCCGACTGGTGGTTTTCGCGATTCTCGCTGTGGGTTTCTTCATCTGGGTCGTTTTTGGACAGGTAGAAGCACGCGTATGGGTCTCAGGAGAACTGACCTTGCTTGATCGCCCTATCGCGGGCATGTGGCAGTATCTGGGCAACAACCTCCCGGATCTTCCTGCACCGGGCATGTTCTCCATCATCTATTGGATATCGATCGCATTCGTTGTGATCGGGACCATCGCCGGCTTGTGGCTGTTCCTCGGAACACCCGATAACGATCCCTCTGATCAGCCGCTGGATGTCGTCCACGCAGCGCACCTGCCGAATGACTCCGAGTAAGGTCACAGGTTCCGACAAGCGGGTCGAGTTCGCCTGGGGTGCTGCTCTGGTCGTTTTGGTGGTGTATGCCATTTGGCGGATCGGCGGCTTTGATCTCACCAACCAACTTCCGGATGGACGCACTGTTCCGAATATGTTCGGAACGGTGGATCATCCATTCCACGCCTCTCGGGGCGCATCGCTCCTCGATTCCCTGAGAAACGGTGAGATTCTCCGCTGGATGGGTAGCCATCAGGGCGGATATCCGGTGGAGTTTTATCCGCTCGGCGTCGCCTGGTTCGATGTGTTTGCCTGGGCGGTGATGCTGGGGTCTGTCCCGATTCTGGCCGTGCACAAGCTTACCGTCGCTCTCATCTTTGTTCTCCCGGCTCTCGCATATTGGCTGCTGGTGCGCGGGGACAAACTGCACCCTTCGATCGCCTTCCTCGCCATGGCATTTCACATCGCCGTTCCAGGCTATTGGCTCAATGGTGGATATGAAGAGCTGGTGGGGTGGGGCCTGGTGACAAATGTCGCCGGCGCCACGTTCGGTGTGATCGCCACGGTGTTGCTCGCACGGTATGTAATGTATCGACAGCATTGGTGTGGCGTCTTCGCCGTGTTGACGATCAGTGCCGCAGCGGTGAGCAATCCACGATCGATGTTCGGCATAGTTCTGGCCACGATTGCGATCGGTGTGTGGTCGCTCGCGACGTCGCACTCCCGAACATGGCGAGATCGAATAACCTCCGCTGCACTCCCTATTGCTGTAGTTGGTGGGCTTTCGCTCCTGATTGCCGCTCCCGTGATTCTTGCGCTACTGGCGTACAATCAGCACTATTTCTTCCTGCACTACCAGTTCTACGACCCTCTGAGTATGTTTTGGGATGCACTGGAACTTGCGCTTTCGCCCAGTATTCTGTTGCTCGCTATTGGTGGCGCCTTGCTGACCTTTGTCGCTCGAATCAATGGTCGGGCGAAGGTATCGCAGATTCTGGCGATCACCACAGGCCTCTACACGCTCTTCACCATGTGGGTGGCCAACACCGGCAATCCTCCGCCTCTTGTGGAGCAACTGGAAGCACCACGACTCATGCCGTATCAGCGGCTCCTGATGCTGGTTCTGGCTGCCTTCTTCGTGGTGGTGGCCTTGCAACTCGTCACTCGCAAGCTGGATC
>JAFAEA010000222.1 GCA_023424355.1 Chloroflexota bacterium
CCGCCGCCCTGCTCGAAGCGGTTCCAGGCATCGCCATCGAGCGAATTCACATCGGCACCACAGCCCTTCTCACCACAGCAATCGCTTTGGGCGAGCTCGGCGGGATCGTATTCGCGGGTTTCCTGGAAGCTGATGCCTTCGAAGCCGGCATCGGTGAGCAAGCCGTGGAACTCATCCTGATCCAGCGCACCGGCGATGCATCCGACCCACATTTCCATGTTCTTCTTCAGTTCTGCCGGAAGAGGACCCTGGGTGACGACATCGCTGATGGCGAAACGTCCTCCGGGCTTCAACACGCGGAAGGCTTCCTTCAGCACCGGTCCCTTCTCCACCGCGAGGTTCACCACGCAGTTGGAGATGATCACATCTACCGAATTATCCGGCAGAGGCACATTCTCAATGGTGCCCTTGAGGAAGGTGACGTTCTCCACACCAGCCTCGGCCTTATTGCGCTCGGCGATCTGGAGCATTTCATCCAGCATGTCCACGCCGTAGGCGTGACCGGTGGGACCAACCCGTCGGGCGCTGAGGAGCACATCGATGCCGCCTCCGCTACCGAGATCGAGCACGGTTTCGCCTTCATGCAGTTCGGCGAGCGCGGTGGGATTACCGCAGCCCAGCGATGCCGAGATGGCGTTCATCGGCACGAATCCAATCTCTTCCTGGGAGTAAAGATTGCCGGTAATGGGATCATTGTTTTCGGTGCTGCAGCAATCCGGACCACATCCGCAGGAATCGGCCTGCAGTACGTTGACGGCCGCATTGGTATAGCGCTGACGCACGGCATCCAGCGTGGAGTTTTCTGGGGTGCTCATGATGTTCTCCTCAGATTCATATCGACAAGCATCAATACGTTGAGCACACAATAGCGCATCATATTGACATGTGTCAATATGTGTCATACTGGGAGTATGAGTAATGCAGCGAACACCTCCACCAAACTGATAACTGTTCCACAGGTCGCGCCGTTTGCGCCCGATCAGGCGATGGCAAACCGCGCCCAGGTGTTCAAGGTGCTGGGCGAACCAATGCGACTCAGCATCCTCTGCATGATCGTGAATCAGGGAGAGGCAGTGTGTGCCTGCGATGTGCCGTTCGCACTGGGTATTAGCCAACCAACGGCATCGCATCACCTCAAGAAGCTCACCGATGCCGGGATTCTCTCCCGCGAGCAGCGCGGCAAGTGGGCGTGGTTCAGCATCGAACCGAATGCGTTGAAGGAGGTACGCACCTTCCTGGATGCGATTCGCTAGAGGAAGCCGAGCTGCTTCGCGACCTGGAGGGCAATCTCCTCAGGCGATTCGTCCTTAACGCTTACCACCACATCGCCGATGGCATTCCGCTCCATGATTTCCTGCAATTCTCGCGCCCGATCCAGATGCCACGGCACCTGGGCTTCCGGCTCCCGCGATTGCAATCGCGCTTCGAGGCGATCGAACGCGACCTCGAGTCGGATCACCCGCACCGGATAATCCGGCATACATCGCTGGTGCTCCTCGGCGCTGGTCTCGATCACGTCCGCCAAAATCAGCAGCGGAATATTGAGTTCTCGCCACGTATCGGTCATCTGGGTAAGATGCCGAAAGCCCACTTCGGAGCCGAACGGATCGCCTTCCGGTGTGGGATGAAACCAGTGCAGCGCATCCATATCAATGAGTGCGCATGAGATATCGTTGTGCTCCAGCAGCTCGGCGAGAGCTTTGGCGGTGGACGATTTGCCGCTGCCAACGGGTCCGGTAAAGATAATTGCCTGTTTGGATGGCATGAATATTCCTGACTATGAGGGGTCGATAAGCTGCAGTTGTCTGGCGATGTCTTCAGCGACTTCCCTGGGATTCCGTTGGCCAACCTCGATGACGAAATCGCCGACACTGGCATCCTCCATGATCTGCTCCAGCTCCGGTGCCCGGTTGAGATACCACTGCAGATTCTCCGTGGATTCGCGTACCTTCAGCCTCTCCTCAATCAAATGCATTGGCACCTTGAGGCGCACGACCACGACCGAGTAATCCGGCAATACAGTCTGCAATTCCAGCCTGTTATTCTCATGCTCCACAACATCGGCAAGGACCAACGTGGATATGCCAATGCTCCGATAATTGGCAGCCACGAATGCGAGGTTTTTGCGTCCGATTTCGCCGCCAAACGGATCTTCCGTGGACTTTGGATAGAACCAGCGGAAATGGTCCATATCAACACCCCCGTTGGGGATACCGTGCTCCTCCAGCAGCTCGGTCAATGTAGCCATGATTGTTGTTTTACCGGCACCGACGGGTCCGGTGACGACGATGGCTCTTCGATTTTCCGACGATGAAGGATTCATGGGACTCCTGTAATGCGCAATGACAATCTGGTTTCTGAGGATAGCAACAATTGAGAATAGATGCGCGCCGGCATGTGTCAATATTTGGAAAGTCAAGAACGATGAGCACGAGGAGTAGTCCGATGTCATTCCAGGCATACCTGAACACGATCGAAACCAAAACCAATCTCACCCCGCGAGAGTTGCTGGATAAGGCCACCGAGCGCGGGTTTGGTCCGGATACCAAAGCCACGCCGATTATCGAGTGGCTGAAGGAGGAATACGGCCTCGGTCGCGGTCATGCCATGGCGATGGTCCACGTGATCACCAAGGGTGATCGCATCAGTAGCAAGCATGTCGGCACCGATGGCACACACAGCGATGCCAGCGACCGACTCTGGCTGGATGGCAAGGATTCGATCCCATCGGATTGGTAGTCGCAACATCCTCGTAACATGTCCCCTGGCCAACGCTTCTACACTGGGATTACCAATTGTCGAAGCAAACCAGGAGGAATCCTTGCGAAACCTGACCAGACGCCAAACAATCGGAACCGCGCTTGCCGGCACAATCGCCGCCAGAAATGCTGCGGCACAGACGCCGATAGCCACGCCGGTGGCATCACCCGTTGCATCGCCTTCGGCCGCGAACGGGATCCATTGCGGCATCAATTACGATGTCGGATCGGAACTCTCCCGCGGATTTCTCACACGTCCGAAAGAACACAGCCGGTTCTTTCGGGATGAAATCAAGGACATCCGCGATCAGCTGCACTCCAATCAAATCGGCCTGTTCGGTTCTGAGCCGGACACCATCATCAAAGCTCTCGGTTTCGCCGCTGAGTTGGAGATGGATATCAAGGTACAGACGCGCCTGAACTTCATCGAGCCACCGCAGATGCTGGAGCGCCTCATCGAAGTCGCCACAGAGGCGGAGCGACTCCGCACCGAAGGCGTGAATATCGTGCTGGATGTCGGGTGCGAGTACCTGTTGTTCGCCGAAGGGATGATTCCCGGCGACGATGCGCTGGAGAAAATGGAGCTCATTTACGCCGACAAGGTTGATTGGGAGGAAGTGTTCACCAATCAGTTCGATATGCTTTACGGGCTGGCCGGAGAGGCTCGCAAGGTCTTCGGTGGACCCATCACCTACTCCGATACGCCGATGGAAGCAGAGTTGTGGGATCCGTTCGACATCATCACCATCGATCATTACCTGAGCACGGAATCGGCCCCGACCTATC
>JAFAEA010000286.1 GCA_023424355.1 Chloroflexota bacterium
CATCTGCTGAACGAATGGGAAACGGATCTCTCCAGTCAAACCAGCGCCAGCCAGGCAGGGATTCTTCTCGGCGATAACACCGGGATTCCGGCATTCCGCTGGTACGACAAGCCCGAAGGTCGGCTACACGTGAGCTCCAGCATCGCGACGGCGCGAGATCTGGAACAAAGGCTCAGCACTGGCAAAGGACTCCTGATAGATGGCGCAAGTCGATGGAATGTGTTCTCCGGGGATGCGCCAGATAGTCTCGTCACCTACAGCACCCTCGGGATCCGGCACCGACGGGGCAGCATCAGTTATCTGGCGCTGTTCGCCAGTCCGTTTGAAATTGGTCGTACGATCGCCCTCTATCTGGGCGACATCTTTCGGGAGCGCTGGCAGGCTATTCGACAACGATATGAGGATGTTCAGCCTCGTATCAAACGAGGATGGAAGTATGCAGTTGTGCGGGCAGCTACCACGACAGTGATGCAGGAGTTCGCCCAGTTCGTTTTGCTGGCGGATATGTACCGTGGTGTGCCGGCGGTGTATTGCACCTTTTTTGCCTACGATGAGGTCGCTCATCACTCTGGAATCAACAGGGTGGATGCGCTGAAGGTGCTGACACGTATCGATACCGTCATCGGCACATTGCAGAAGGAATCAAAACACGCAGGTCGTCCTTACAAATTCGTGGTGCTTTCGGATCATGGTCAAAGCATGGGCCCCACGTTCCGGCAGCGAAACGATCGGACCATCGGCGAACTGGTCAGTTCGCTCATTGAACCGGGAGCCAAAATCTCGGTTTACGATGCATTGGTGGAGGATGAAGGCCACATCCGCATGACTCTTCGGGAGGCTCTGGCGTTGCCGAACGAAGATCGAACTGTGCGCCTTATTCAAAGGGCCATGCGGAGGTTGCCGACAACGCAGAGTGAGATCGAGGTATACGAATCTCCTGCCGAGTCCGCCAGCGCCGATGTGATCGTCCTTGCCTCCGGCAATCTCTCCTGTATCTCGTTCCCGCAGGTAGCCACACGGATGACCTATGAGGAGATTGTGGATCGCTACCCGGCTTTGATTCCTGGGTTGCTCAACAACGACGATATTGGATTCATCATGCTGCACTCCGCCGATGAGGGAACGCTGGTGCTGGGAGGCGGAGGGATTCGGTACCTCAACGATGATGCAATCGCCGGCGATGATCCTCTCAAGCATTACGGCGAGAATGCGGTCCGGCATCTGCGCCGTACCGATAGCTTCGCCAATGTGCCCGATATTTTGGTGATGAGCGCCTGCGACCCCAAAACCGGTGAAGTCTACGCCTTTGAAGAACAGGTGGGGAGCCACGGCGGATTGGGAGGATGGCAATCGCGACCATTCGTGATGCATCCGATTGAGTATCCGTTCCCATCGAAACCGGTGGTAGGTGCTGGCACACTTCACGACCTGATGGTGAGCTGGATCCGACCAGATGCATTGCCCAGGAGCGAGGAAGTGCTGGAATCTGGCGACATGCTCCAGCCCGGCTCCCAACTTTTGGACACGGGCCAACGCGCACCGGTACGAATCGAATAGCAAAAGGGGCGGCAGATCGGACCGATCTGCCGCCCCTTCTCTCGAAAGAACCTACCGCTCGATACCAGCAAGCTCTTCCAGATATACAATTGCTGTTTCGATTCCTCGCTCAAACATTTCAATACGGTAGTGCTCGTTTGGAGAGTGGAGGCCATCGGTATCGAGTCCGTACCCCATCATTACTACCGGAATCTTCATCAAATCGGTGATATCGGCCACTACCGGGATACTGCCGCCGCCGCGAGTGAATACCGGTTCGTGCCCCCAGCCTTTCTCGTAGGCTCGCGCAGCAGCCTGCATCTCTGGCAGATCGAAGGGAATCAAGGCCGGTCGGCCCACGGTCAGCAGTCGCACATCTACCGTTACCGATGGTGGCGCCACACGTTCGATGTGAGCCTTAATAAGTTCGAAGATCTTTTCGGGATCCTGATTGGCCACGAGTCGAGAACTGATCTTGGCACCGGCAGATGACGGGATGATGGTTTTCGGACCCGGACCACTGTATCCACCCCAGATGCCGTTCACATCCAACGACGGCCGGGCAGAAACGCGTTCCTTGATGGTGAAGCGCTCATCGCCCCACGGCTCTGGCGTGCCGGTAGCATCCAACAGTTGCCGATCGCTCATATCGGTGCGAGCAACCATTTCGCGTTCTTCGGCAGAGAGTTCAACAACATCGTCGTAGAACCCTTCTACCGCGATGGTGCCATCGGCGTTGTACATCGAGGCAATGATCTCGGCCAGCGCGTTGCCGGGATTCTTCACCGCACCGCCATAGAAGCCGCTATGCAAATCCTCTCGAGGACCGCGTACCTCAACCTCGAGATAGGTCATTCCGCGCAGGCTATGTGTCACTGCCGGCTCCTCGATTGTGGCCATCGAGGAATCACTGATCACGCAGACATCTGCCTGCAACAAATCCAGATTTTCCTGGATGAACGGCAGGAGATTCGGCGATGAGACTTCCTCTTCGCCTTCGATCAGGTATTTGATGTTGACAGGAGCCGATCCTGTGGTTTGGAGATACGACTCCAGCGCCTTCACGTGAATGAACAGTTGGCCTTTGTCATCCGTCGCGCCGCGGGCATAGATGATGCCATCCTTCACGACGGGCTCGAACGGATTGGTATCCCACCCATCCTCGAGCGAGGCGGGCACGACATCATAATGGCCATACACGAGCACAGTCGGCCTGTGTGGCCCGGCGCCCATCCATTCGCCATACACAACCGGGTGCCCGGCCGTTTCCATAACCTGGACCTTTTCAAGCCCGAGAGAAATCATGTGATCCGCCAGCCAATCGGCCATCTTGCGCACATCGCTTGCATGGGCGGGATCGCCACTCAGGCTGGGGATGCGGAGCATTTCAAACAGTTCCTCCAGGAAGTGGGAGCTGTTTTCTCGAGAAAAACTACGTGCATCATCGCTAGCAGACATGGTGAAAACTCCTTGTGACTATGGCTGGGCAGTTTCGCGACTCCGCATGAGATACGCCAACCCACCGAGCAGGACACCAAAGACGAGGAAAATGACGCCAAGGAAATTGATGGTCCCCTCTGCCCTGGTATTGGAAGTTGTCAGCAGCATAATACCTAGCACCAGCGCGAGCGCCGAAAGCGCCATAGACATAGGCTGCAGACCGTTTTTACCTCGCACAACAATCAATCCAGCCAGATGCAACGCTGTATAAGCAATGAGCCCCCAGCCGAGAATGAGGCGCACGGCCCCGTTCGGCACAGAATCTGCCCACCAGAGGCTTGTGGCGATGACACCGACTGTCACACCGATGCCGGCGCGGAACGAATCGAACACCCCGAGATTGCTCTCAGCATCCTTCTGCCGAAACGACGAGACTGCGACCTGCAGGCTCACAACCAGCAGCACCAGACCAATAATCTGCAGGATTGCATTGCCGGCGGATTCGGTGTTGATGAGCATGAACACACCAAGTCCCAGCAGAATCACTGCTTCCAGGGCAATGAGTTCCCACTTGGCATCGGAGCGCCATGGTTTGGATTGAGCCAACAGCTTGTTTGATTTCTCTGTCATTTCTTCTCTCCTGCCCTCAGATTCCGATACGAGTTTCTGATTTTGATCCAGATCGCACGTGGCACCCTGGAAAGGTTTCATGGAATCTCGATTCACTTCGAGATTCCAACTTAAAGGCTATAAACCTCCTCTTCTGGCTTTCTCGGCCAGATTAAATGGACCACACCAACGGCACAATGCCGACCGCCACGATGTAATACACCGCCAGAACGGCCAAGCCAAGTTTCCAGTAATCCGTGAATTTGTATCCGGCGGGTTGCATAACCATCAGGTTAGCCGGAGTGGCGATGGGTGTCAGCAGAGCTGCGGCAGCCGCGACGTTCAGGCACATAAGCATCGCCAAGGGCGAATAGCCGGCATCAGTCGCGATGGTGATCGTAATCGGGATGAGAATCAGGGCAGTGGCCGTGTTACTAATGATCTGCCCGAAAACAACCGTAATGACAAACAATGCGGTTAGGATCACGAACCAGCCAAAATCTCCCAAAGCACCGAGCACGGCATCCGAGATGCGCTCGGCGAGACCGGTTTCGGTGATGGCCGTTGAAAGCGGGATCATCGCTCCAACCATGATGATTGTGGTCCAGTTCATGGAGCGATGCGCCTGCTCCACATTTACCACCCGGAACAACACCATTCCAACGGCGCAAAGCACCGTGGCGATGGCGGATGGTACCCAGCCGCCGACGAGCAGTACCACCATGGCCGCCAGAAGGGCGAATGCGATGGGCGCTGTTTTGCCGAGCGCAACGGTCTGCCGCTTGATTGCATCCGGAGAATCCACGACGACAACATTTCTGTCGGCGAGATGACGATCAAGTTCGTCCCAGCGGCCCTCAAGGAGCATGGAATCGCCTGCCTGAAGCTCGACTGGCAATGTGCCAAGATCCACGCCTGGGCGATCGACCGCGAGGATGACCAGTTTGCCACTCTCGGTGATCATTCCCGGGAACACCGTTTCGCCGATGTAATCAGATCGAGGCGTAATCACCACTTCCGCGATGCCATACTCACGGCTCACAAGGCCACGGTTTGGTGCACCATCGCCACCGCTGATGGGTTCGCCAAGTTGATTCCGCCCGGCATACTGCTGAACGCTTTCGTGGTCACCACGCAGGGTGATGCGGTCGCCCGCTATCACCGGACTGTTGCTGCGAAGCTGGTAGTCGCGGTCTTTAACACTGACGATGGCGAAATTATTCGATTCGCCATCACGGAGATCAGCTGCAACTTGCCCAACAAGGGGTGAATTTTCCGGAATCGTGAAACGTAGAAACTCGTTGTTGCCAAGATAATGACCGTGCAGCGTATCGGGCATCTTGGCCAAATCTTGCACAAGCGATAGGGGCTGCCGATCCGGAAGCAACTTGTCTCCGAGGAGAAGGACCACGAGAATGGTCCCGATCAGCAGCGGCAGCCCGGCAAGGGCCACCTCGAAGAAGCCGATGTTGCCAAAGCCCTCTTCTGAGGCGGTCTCTGCCACAAGCAGCGTCACCGGCGATCCGGTGAGAACCAGCAGTGCTCCCGCATGTGCGGCGAATGCTGTGGGCATGAGGAGCTTCGAGGGGGCGTGTCCAAACCGGACCGCCAATACCACGACGAGTGGATAGATGGCAGCGACGGATCCATTGGGTGTGATCACCGCCGTCAGAATCGCCACGACGATCATCATGATGGTGAGCAAGCCAACGCGGCTACTCCCGGCATATTTCGTGATCAGCTGCCCCATCCAGGTGGTGATGCCAGATGCATTTAATCCCTCTGCCACCACGAAGAGCGAGGCGATGAGAATAACAGTTGGACTCCCGAACCCGGCAAACGCATCATCCAGCGAAACGATATCGGTAGCCCAAAGCGAAAGCATGACTCCGAGTGAAACCACACCGACTGGAAACTTGTTGATGGCAAATGCAACCACTGCCACCGCGAGGATCAGAATTAGTATTGTTTGATCGGTCATGCACTCTCCATCCCAGTACAGGGCCGGGCGATGGAGACCACCGCCCGGAACGTCGACCGTCTAGAGATTGGTTGGGTACCCGGGACCCCACGGGATTCCAAGCACGAACCAGAGTACGTAGAGGATGATCCACACCACCGCCATAACCACAGCGTACGGCAGCATGAGCGAAATGAGCGTACCGATTCCCACATCCTTACGATATCGCTGGGCAATTGAAACCAGGAACGGGAAGTACACCATCAGCGGCGTGAGGGTGTTCACCGGAGAATCGCCTACACGGTATGCGGCCATGAGTGTTTGCGGTGCGACTCCGAGATTGAAGAACACCGGGATGAAGATCGGTGCGAAGATCGCCCATTTAGGCACAGCTCCCGGAAGAATGAAATCCAGGAAGATGATGACGATGATGAACCCGACCAGCAACGGAATCGCGCCGAGTCCGGCGCGCTCCAGCAGATCCGCCAGCCAAATCGCGATGAGCGACGGGAGGTTGGAGAAATTAAAGTGCGCAACAAACTGCGCAATCATCAGGAACATCAGGATCAGGCCGCCGAGCGAGTTGAAAGTTTTGCCGATCATGGCAACAACATCATCGGCCTTCTTGATCACGCCCGATCCGACACCATATGCGATACCGCAAACGAGGAAGTACAGGGCGATGATGAACAGCAAGCTATCCATAAACGGAGTGTTGCCGAGAATATCGCCGGTCTCGGGATCTCGCAGAGGTGCTCCAGATGGTGCGGTGAGCAGCACCATCAATACGGTGGTACCTAGCAAGCCGAATAAGGCGTTGCGAAGGCCCTTGGCTTCCAGTGCCTTCTCCTCAGCTGTCATTTCGGTTTCGACATCACCGGCATCGCCTGCGAGGCTTCGGTCCCACGGACCGAGTCGGGGTTCTACCACTCGTTCGCAGATAACGGCCGCCACGGCGCACAGAACCAGCATGGAGACGATACCGAAGAAGTAATTGTTGAGGATCGACATCGGTTCCACGCCGAGCGGAATGATAGATTCGTTGCCAATTTCCGCCAGCATGGCATCAGTCGGCTGGGGAATGATATTGACCGCAAATGTCGCGGCCACACCAGCGAAACCAGCCGTCAATCCTGCGAGCGGATTACGCCCGAGGGCCATGAATGCAACGGCAGACAGCGGAATCAGGATCAGATAGCCAGCATCGGAGGCAACACTCGAAAGCGATCCCACCAGCACAATTAGAAACGTTATCAATCCGCCAGGCGCAGTGGCCACCAGCTTCCTGATGAGCGCATTCATAAGTCCTGCATTCTCGGCCAAGCCTGCACCCATCATGGCGATAAAGGTTACGCCCACAACGGTGAAGCCGGTGAAGTTACTGACAAAGTTGGAGAAAATGAATCGCAGCCCCTCAATCGTGAGGAGTCCGTGAGCTTCGACGCGAGTTTCTACAATCTCATAGTGCACATCGCCGTCGACGTAGTAGGCAGGGGTATCTTCGTAATAGGTCACCTCCGCCGGATCGACGACGGGCACGGCGATTTCCTCGGTGATGCCAACACCGGCCCAATCAAGCAGCGTGGAGATGATCCAGATGCCCACGATGAGATACGCAAACATGATGACTGGATTCGGCACCTTGTTGCCGATTCTTTCGATCGAATCGAGCGCTCGTTCCATGGCCGTCGGTTTGACACTAGCCGTTACTTCACTCATGTCTCGCTCCCCTGGCTCCCCAAAATCAGTTGTTCGTTAGGTTTGTTCACTCCACAATCGCGCCAGCGAAATGCACACGTTTGTGGCCTTCTCCATGTCCTGCACGCTCACCCACTCCAACGGTCCGTGGAAGTTCTGCATGCCGGTGAATAGATTGGGAGTTGGCACGCCGAGTTCGGTGAGTCGCGATCCATCTGTGCCACCGCGTGTTAGGGTGGAGAATGGCTCCAGACCGTGTTCACGGCAGGCATCGCGCGCGAGTTCAACCGGTCGCATATCGTTTTCGAGCCAATAGCGCATGTTGCGATACTGACTGGTGATTTCGCAGGTCACCTGAGCACGAGGTTCCGTGAGTTGCACGGTTTCGCAGACCTTGCGGATCAAGTCACCGGATCGAGCGAGATCATCTTCCTCAAAATCGCGGAGGATGAAATGCAACTCGGCCTCGGCAGATGTGCCCTCGAGGTGGTACACGTGAATGAAACCCTGGCGATCATCTGTGGTTTCGGGTGTGAGGGTGACATGTGGCAATGTATCGATCACCTTGGCGGCGAGATGCAGGGCGTTCACCATGACATCCTTCGCCTGACCCGGGTGAATAGAAACACCCTTGATGTTGACTACGGCGCGATCGGCAGAGAACGTCTCGAAAACAACCTCTCCGGCATCAGCGCCATCCAGCGTGTAGGCGAAATCTGCGGCGAGATCTTTCGGAAAATCGGGATGAACACCACGTCCGATCTCTTCATCTGGCGTGAACCCGATGCGGATCTTTCCGTGTGGGACATCCGATTCCAGCAGATGCTTCGCCATTACCATCACGATCGCGACACCGGCCTTATCATCGGCACCGAGCAAGGTATCGCCACTGGCCGTTACGATATCCTCGCCAACCTTGGTGGCGAGATACGGGTTCTCGGCGGGATCGAGCTTGAGATCAGCATTTTTCGGGAAGTCGATCACTCCGCCGTCGTAGTTTCGGTGCACTACAGGCTCAACACCGCTGGCATTGAACCCTGGCGAAGTATCCACATGAGCAAGGAATCCAACGGTCGGCACGGACTCCAGACCATCTGTAGCCGGTATCGTGGCGATAACTGCACCATAACTCGTCAACTCGATATCGCCGGCACCGATCTCCTTGAGTTCTTCTACCAGCAATCGCTGCATATCCAGCTGAATCTCAGTACTCGGGCTCGATGTAGAGGATTCGTCCGATTGAGAATCTACAAGGGCATACCGAACAAAACGTTCTTCCAACTCTGCGGCGAAATTCTTGGTCACAAAACACTCCCATGCACGGTTTCAAAAAATCTGAACAGCATCCTGACCAATTATTTAGTTCTCGATCGGGACTCATAGTCAATAACCGAATTGTTATGGCCCGAGTCTATCAGGCAATCTCGCAGTGCGATACCCTTCTTCGGTTGAAGACAGGTTTGAATAACGCATCGGTATCTGGCAAACAATCAGATTGCTCCTCAGGATGCAGACTTTTGGGCGACTTTGGATAAGATGTTTGCATCATGAGGCGATATGCATGCCGTGAGTAGAGATAACCGGACTGCCAGTTTGCGGACCAATCCGTGTGGTGATTCCGGCTGGAGCGCGAATCTATGGGAATCTACCGGAAACTATTGCCAGCGCTGATGACCGTAATGGTTGTGATCATGTTGCTCCCTCAGCAGGGGCTCGCTCAAACAGAGGCAACAGACGTCCAACAAACGCTGGCCGAGCGATATGTTCCCGTTGCGTACCTCCGCTATCAGGAACAGGCATGCGGTGTACCTCCGTATGAAGGCGAGCCATATCTGCCGCTTTCGGTAGACATGATTCTGAATAATCCGCGCGTGCTCATTCGCGATGGAGCCAATGGCGACGAAGTTGTGGCTACCGGCCCTACTGCCCAGGAGCTCGCCACCTTCGGTCCAGATACATACATGGATTTCCCAGGGAATCCGCGACGACCTGGCTGCACCTATGAAACCGATGAGCGAGTGCGCATTGAGGAAGAAGGACTCGTCCCAACCACTTACGCTAATTTCATCTTCGATGAGGAAGAAGGAAAACTCGCACTGCAGTACTGGTTCTACTGGTACTTCAATGACTGGAACAACACACATGAAAGTGACTGGGAAGGCATCCAGCTGGTGTGGGACGATGTGGATAGCATCGAAGCGGCACTGGATGTTCATCCGTCCAGAATCGGGTATTCCCAGCACGGTAACGGCGAACTTGCCGATTGGGGGGACGCCAAGGTCCAGCTCGAGGAAGAGACACATCCACTCATTTTTCCGGCCGCAGGATCGCACGCTACATTCTTTAGCAACGACACCTTCCTGGCCTGGGGCGAGCGTAGTTCGGGCTTTGGATGCGATGTTTCCTCACCGCCATCCGAGCGAGTACCGCTCGATGTAATCGTCATCCCAACCGAAATCGATCCTGAAGGTGAATTCGCCTGGGTACTCTATCAAGGTCGATGGGGAGAGCGTCAACCTGGTGCATTCAATGGACCTCGCGGCCCGATGTTCAACAATCGCTGGACTGAGCCTTTCGAGACCTTCGACACGTGGCGTCCATTTTCCATCGTCGTGCCGGATTCAACGACACTCGGACCATCGATGTCTGAGGCGTTTTGCACGCTCACCTCTGAGGGTTCCACCCTGCTTTTGAACGTTGCGTCACAGCCGCTAATTCTTCTGCCAGTCATCGCGATTGTGGTGGGGGCTCTGGTCTACTTCTGGCGAGGAGCAATGCCCGTATTCCGACGAGCTCGCAAGATCTATGCGGAGAACTGGACGGTCTTCCTCGGCATCGGCCTGCTTTCGATTCCCATCGGCATCGTTTTCAATATCATGCAACGGTGGCTGGTAGGCAGAAATCCGCTGAAGTTTGTGGTGGATTATCTGGATAACACAGGTGGTGCCTATCTCACTGCGGTACTAACCATCGGCGGAGTGCAGCAGTTGGCGATGATTCTCATCATCACACCGGCCGTTGTCTCGGCATTGAATGCGGTGCTGAAGGGCCAAAAAACTTCGGTGAATGATGCCTACCTGGGCATAGTTGATCGCATAGGCGTGATCTTCATCAGCTTTGTCATCTTCATCGCGGTGGTTGGTATGCTGCTGATTACGGCCATTGGAATTCCAGTGGCCATCTGGTTGGCGGTGCGATGGCACTTCTTCGTGCAAGCGCTCGTGCTGGATCGGGAAGCCTCACCAATCGAAGCATTCCGCCGTAGCACTCGCGTGGTGCGAGGCAGATGGCTGCACACCTTCTTCTCTCTGGTGGTGTATGACTTGCTGGCGGTGATTCCAGGTATCCTGGTGGGCTTTGGCCTGCTCACCATTGGTCGAACGGCAGTAGGTTTTGCCAATGGCATCAGCAGTCTGTTCTACGCGATCCTGATTCCGATTACGGTGATTGCGGTATCGCTCATCTATCTGGATCAGAAAGAAGAGACAGCCGATCTGGAACAGAACACCGAACCTCTTGTTAGTCCAGACAGTTCCGACACAGAAATGGCACCCGGTAATGCATAACGAATCTGACCAACGGCATCTCTCACCCGGCATCGCGCATTTCGGCGTGGGCAACTTCCACCGCTCGCATCAGGCGATGTATCTCGACAAGCTGATCGCCGATGGTGATCACAACGACTGGGGAATCATCGGCATCGGGGTGATGCCGGGAGATGTAAGGATGCGAGATGCACTCGCGGGCCAGAATTACGAATATACGCTGGTCGAGAAGTCCGGCGATGGGTCCGCCACGGCCAGCACAATTCGCTCAATTTGCGGATTCCTGTTCGCTCCCGAGAATCCGGATGCGGTAATCGCGCAGTTGTCGGATCCAGCCATCCGCATCGTCTCGCTCACCATCACCGAAGGTGGCTACAACATCAACCAAACGACCGGCGAGTTCATGTTGCAAACTCCGGCGATTCAGAACGATCTTGAGCATCCTCA
>JAFAEA010000348.1 GCA_023424355.1 Chloroflexota bacterium
ATCGCCCGATTTTCAAGGGATTCAAAGAGAACCACTCCAACCAGTCGAAAATAGAACAGGAACTGTGCAATTCGTACAGCACCCTCGTTCGTCCAGTTCCGTACTGCAGCCAGATAGGCAATCGTGAGGTAGTAGATATCCAGTGCCTTGTCGTAGCTCTGGTAACCGTCCATGGTGAGGGTGGTGAACCTGGAGAATATGTCACCGTCGATGCCATCGAGTACAAGGGCGATAAGCACCGCGGGGAGGGGAAATCGAGGTATCCACAGTGGAACCAGGATTCGTGCTCCGACGACAAGTGAGAACACCAATGTGTTTATGGAATCCTCCACGTGTCTGCCTCCGGAATTGATACGGTCTCTCTATAGCGATATATCCTAGTGCCTCCGAAAGCGCACGCCAATAGCGTGAGAAAGCCGGCGACCTCGCATTCGAGATCGCCGGCTTCCCAGAGTTTCTGAATTCTGAAATGTATCCGTTAGTCGACTGGATCGATCTGGGCGCGCTGGAGCTTGCCACTGAAATCGACATACACGGCCTGCCACTCGGTGTAGAAATCGAGGGCGGCGGTGCCGGCTTCGCGGTGTCCGTTACCGGTGGCCTTGGTGCCACCGAACGGCAAGTGAATCTCGGCGCCAGTGGTGCCTGCGTTCACGTAGAGGATACCGGTGTAGATGTCGCGCATGGCGGTGAAGGCGTTGTTCACATCCTGGGTGAAGATGCTCGCGCTGAGACCGTATTCCACGCTGTTGGCGATATCGATGGCTTCATCCAGCGAATCGACCGGGATGATCGAAAGCACCGGGCCAAAGATCTCTTCGTTGGCGATGCGCATATCGCGGCTGACGTTGTTGAAGATGGTTGGCTCGTGGAACCAGCCCTTATCCAGGCCGTCACCCGTCGGGATATTGCCACCGATCACCAACTCGGCGCCTTCTTCCTTCCCGATCTTCACGTACTCAACGGTGGTGTTGCGCTGACCTTCGGAGACCTGCGGTCCAACGGAGATGCCCTTCTGGAGGCCATCGCCCAGCTTCAGATTCTCGGCGCCCTTCTTCAGGCGGGAAACGAGTTCTTCCTGGACATTGCGGTGCACAATCACGCGGCTGGTGGCAGTGCAGCGCTGACCGGTGGTGCCGAACGCGCCCCAAAGGATGCCTTCTGCAGCGAGATCGAGATTTGCATCCTCAGCCACGATCACTGCATTCTTGCCGCCCATCTCGAGGGTGAGTCGCTTGTTGTGCTCGGCTGCAGCAAGAGCGATCGCCTTACCAGTTTCGGTGCTACCGGTGAAACTAATAACCGGAACATCCGGGTGATGCATGAGGGCGTTTCCGACTTCCTCACCGGTACCCAGAACGATGTTGACCACTCCGTTCGGGATGCCGGCCTCGATCAGGATCTCCACCAGCTTGATGGTGCTCTGCGGCACAAACGATGCCGGCTTGATCACCACAGTGTTACCAGCGATGAGGGCTGGCATCATCTTCCAGCTCGGAATCGCCATCGGGAAGTTCCACGGGGTGATCATACCGACCACACCAAGCGGCTTGCGCACGCTCATCTGAAACTTGTTGCGCATTTCGCTTTGCACGGTATCACCAAACATGCGCCGACCTTCGCCAGCCATGTAGTAGGTCATATCGATGGCTTCCTGCACGTCACCCTTGGTTTCGTCCAGCACCTTGCCCATTTCGGCGGTCATCACCTTGGCAAGTTCTTCCTTACGCTGCTCCAGAATCTGGGCTGCGCGGAAGAGAATCTCGCCGCGCTTCGGCGCTGGAACGAGTCGCCAGCTCTTGAACGCTTCCTTGGCAGCGCCTACGGCTTCATCGACATCGGCGGCGGTGCTCTTGGTGTAGGTACCCACCAACTCACCGGTTGCCGGGTTCTTGCGCTCGAATGTCTGGCCGGAAGCCGAATCCTTCCACTCGCCATTGATCAGGTTCTTGAAATGTTCTGCCATTACGTGGCAATCCTTTCGCTCGAAATACTCGAAACACACTGCCGGCAATTCTAGCAGCAATGGCAATGTCCGCCACGGCGAGAATGTGCCTGCATAATGGTGGTAATCGAATTGATGAAAGGAACCCGCATTGGATAGCGCCAAGGAACGAGTTCGCGAGCAGTACGGCTCGGTGGGAGATGCCTACGTGCGAAGTGTTGGCCATGCCACCGGCAGCGATCTCGGTCGGATGCTGGAACTCGCCAGCCCCAAAGGAACAGAGCAGCTACTGGATATCGCCACCGGCGGTGGACACGTTGCACGAACATTCGCGCCGCATGTTGCCCGCGTGATCGCATCAGACTTGACGCCGGAGATTCTGAAACACGCCAGCGATTCTTTTGCGGAGAGCGGACTCGCCAACATCGAAACCGCTGGGGCAGATGCCGAGGACCTCCCGTTCGACGACGCGAACTTCGACATAGTCACATGCCGCATCGCGCCGCATCATTTCCCGAATCCGGCGAAATTCGTGGACGAGGTGGCCCGGGTACTGAAGCCGGGTGGACAGTTCTTACTCGTGGATTCCACCGTGCCAGAAGGCGAAGACGGTGAGTTCTTCAATCAGTTTGAGGAGATTCGCGATCACAGCCACGTGCGGTCGCTGAAGATCGAAGAGTGGGCGGAACTCATTGCCGAGGCGGGATTGACCCTGAATTTGGCCGAAACATTCACCAAACGACACGACTTCGAGGACTGGGTGGTCCGTAGCAACACTTCGAACGACGACCGGGCGAAACTCATCGAAATGATGCTCACCGCCACTTCTGATCGCAGAGCGATGTTCCAAGTAGAGACCGAGAACGATATGGTTCTTCGCTTCACAGATTCCAAAACGCTCTTCCACGCCACCAAACCAGAGTAGGAGAGGCCATGAACCCCATTGGAGTCGTAACCTGCATTCCTTCAACTGATCTCGAGGCGTCGCTCAGGTTTTATCAGGATTGCTTCCAACTTCCAGATCTGGCCATCG
Organism: Chloroflexota bacterium; assembly: GCA_023424355.1. Classification (GTDB taxonomy): domain Bacteria; phylum Chloroflexota; class Chloroflexia; order Thermomicrobiales; family UBA6265; genus UBA6265. Next base: position 2,979 of record JAFAEA010000348.1, read on the forward strand.
AAGAGGACATGTTCACCATCGAACTCAGCGGTCTCAGTCTGTTTATCATGGGTCGCGATTCTTTCGAGTCCTATACGAAGTTAGTGAGCCTGCCTGCGCACTTCCCGCAGACGAGCGCCGGGGCAATTTTCTCCTGCGCCATCGACGACCGAACCGAGA
>JAFAEA010000365.1 GCA_023424355.1 Chloroflexota bacterium
CTGGCTGCCAGCTTCAGTCGCTGCCTTTCGCCACCACTGAGGGTGTTCAAAGGCTGGCCGATTTTGATGTAGCCGAGGCCGACATCGTTGAGCAGATTCAGGATCTTGCCGGCATTGCCAGTGGTGAACACCTCAACCGCTTCCTCGACACTCAGATCGAGCACTTCATTGATCGCCAGTCCGTGGAGCTTGTACTCCAACACCTCCGGCTTGAAGCGCTTTCCTTCACAGACCTCACATGGACTCGCCACACTCGCCATGAAGCCGAGATCCATGTACACCACACCGAGTCCGTTGCAGTTTTCGCATGCTCCCTCGGAGTTGGCGCTGAAGAGACTCGCCTTTACGCCATTTTCCTTGGCGAAGGCATTGCGAATGGGATCCAGCAAACCGGAGTAGGTAGCCGGATTCGAGCGACGCGATCCCCGGATCGGTGACTGATCGATCAGCATCACATCCGGATTTTTGCTCAACCCGGCATCGACCAGACTGCTCTTGCCGGAACCGGCCACGCCAGTGATGCTCACCAGCACACCGGTGGGGATATCAACATCGACATTTTGCAGGTTGTTGGCGTCGGCGCCGCGAATCTCGATGGCTCCATTGGCTTCGCGGATGTTGTCCGCCAGGCCGATGCGCTCGTCCAGGTACTTGCCGGTGACAGTGCCGGATTTCTTCAGGCCAGCCATATCGCCCTGATACACGATCTCGCCGCCATCGCGACCCGCTCCCGGGCCGATATCGACCAGTCCATCGGCGATCTCCATCACCGCTGGCTTGTGCTCCACCACGAGCACGGTGTTGCCCTTGTCGCGCAACTGGAGTAGGAGGGCGTTCATGCGTTCAACATCGTGCGGATGGAGTCCGGAGGTTGGTTCATCGAAGACATACGTAACATCGGTGAGCGCAGATCCCAGATGGCGAATCATCTTCACGCGCTGGCTCTCGCCGCCACTGAGTGTGGCGGATTGGCGATCCAGCGAGAGATAGCCGAGGCCGACATCCACGAAGGAGTTGAACATATCGCCCAGCTTATCCAGCAGCGGCTTGACGGATGGCTCGTCCAGCCCCTGAATCCACTTGGCCAGATCGGTGATCTGCATCGCGCAGGCATCGGCGATGTTCTTGCCATCGATCTTGCTGGAGAGTGCTTCCTGGCTGAGGCGGGTGCCCTTGCAATCCGGACATGTCTCGAAGGTCACCGCGCTCTCGACAAATCTGCGGATGTGCGGCTGCAGTCCATCAATATCCTTGGCCAGCATCGTCTTCTCAATGCGACTGATCACGCCCTCGAAGGTGACATTGATGCCATCGACCTTGATGCGAGTGGGCTCCTTATAGAGCAGCGCGTGGAGCTCGCGTTTGTTGAACTTCTTTACCGGCTTGTCCGGCGGGAAGAAATCTCCATTGGTGAAGATACGTCCGTACCAGCCATCGACCGTGTAATTCGGCACCAGCAAGGCGCCCTCGGCGATGGTCTTGTCTTCATCGTAAATCTTGGTGAAATCGAATCCGCTCACCGTGCCGCGACCTTCGCAAGTCGGGCACATGCCACCGAGGATGCTGAAATCCGCTTTCTCGGTGATGGTTTTGCTTCCTCGCTGGACGGTGATGCCACCGGATCCACTGGCTGAGGGGACATTAAAGGAGAATGCGTTCGGCGGACCGATATGCGGATCGCCAAGCCGACTAAACAGAATGCGAAGCATCGCATTGGCATCGGTCACCGTGCCAACCGTGGAGCGGCTATCGCCACCGATGCGCGCCTGATCAACGATGATGGCGGTGGTGAGGCCTTCCAGCACATCGACTTCCGGGCGGGCGAGGGTAGGCATGAATCCTTGCAGGAAGGCGGAGTAGGTCTCGTTGATCAGTCGCTGACTCTCGGCCGCAATGGTGCCAAATACCAGGCTGCTCTTGCCGGATCCGCTGAGACCGGTGAACACCGTGAGGCGCCGTTTGGGGAGATCGATATCGACGTTCTTAAGATTGTTGGCTTGCGCGCCGCGAACAACGATTTGGTCGTGCTGATCTGCCTTTTGCATAAGCCGCCTCCTTTGTGGTTGGAATTGATCGGCGGTAATAGTATCACACTCGGTCTGAAGCTCAGATTTTGATAGCGGGAGCACGTGGAATCCGTGCCGAAATGATCTGGCGAGCCTCTTGCCGTTTTTGGCGAATTCGCCTGATAATGCCTGGAATACTTGGCCGATTTCAAAGGAAAATTCATGACTGATTCCAGGAATGCAGATGTCATTATTCTCGGTGCAGGCACCATGGGCACCGCTGCCACCTGGGCGTTGGCCCGGCGCGGGGTGAGCGTGATCGCAATCGATCAGTTCAGCCATTACAACAAGATGGCGAGTCATGGTGGCCACACCCGCATTTTCCGCCACTGCTATTTCGAGGGCCAGAAATATGTGCCGTGGGCGATCGAAGCGGATCGCCTCTTCACAGAAATGCAGAACCGCACCGGCATCGAGCTGCAGCTCCGGGTGGGATGTCTCGATATCGGCACCGCCGAGAACGGACATGCCCGCAAGGCCGAAGCAACCGCCATCGCCCACAATCTGCCGTATGAAATGCTTAGCGGCAAGGAGGTGAACGAGCGATATCCGGCCTGGAACCTGCCGGATCACTTCGAAGCCAGCTTCGATCCCGATGGCGGTGTGCTGCTGGTCGAGAACGTGTTCAACGCGTTCCGACAGGAACTCGATGCGGCAGGCGGGCGGATTGTCGAGAACTCGCCGGTCACTGGATGGAGCGCCACGGATTCTGGAGTTGAGGTCATCACAGCCGATGGCACATACACAGGCAGGCATCTCATCGTGAGTGCCGGTGCCTGGAACGGCAAAGTGCTGGCCGATCTCGGGCTGCCGTTACAGGTCACCCGTAAGCCGGTGATGTGGTTCGAGTTGGATGATCCATCGGTGTTTGCTCCGCAAGTGTTTCCCAGTTTCATCATCGATTGCGATATCGAGCACTTTTACGGCCTTCCTGCCGTGGCTCCGGATAGCCTGAAGATGGGTATCCACAGTGATATGCACGTGATTGATCCGGATAACTTCCAGCGCGAGGTGCAGCCGGAGGATATGGACGCCCGCTTCGTGGAGTTTCTCACCACCATGTTGAAGGGCGCGCATCCGCGCACCATCAATACCAGCATGTGCATGTACACCATGACTCCCGACGAGGATTTCATCATCGATCGGCATCCACAGCATGCCAATGTCAGCATCGCTGCGGGGTTCAGTGGTCACGGCTTTAAGTTCGCTACCATCATAGGCGAGCACCTCGCCGATCTGGCGATGGAGGAATCGGCGGCCACCATCCCGACGTTTGCCATCAGCCGGTTTTGATCCCGAGAAAGAAGCCTCGATGAATTGATTCACAGGGGCGTACCGTTGGGCGCAGAGAAGGATACTTTCCTCACAGAAACCTCGCGCCGAATGTGTACGCCCTGGTTGTTGTTTCGTCACGAATTCGTTCCCCCGGTACAAGCTAATAATCGTTCCCCTTATGACAATTGTATTTACTTCGTTTTGCGTTATCCGGGATGTTCTGGCAGGATAGCGACTATCGTGAGGTTGGAGAAGGGGGAAACGTTTTGAAACAGTACACACGTCTTCATCGGTTCTTGAGCCTGATTATTGCGGCGATTGTCGCCTTCGGATCAGTTGGGACGCTTGCCGCGCAGTCGACTCCTGAGGCATCGCCGGTGGCCGATGGTGATCTGAGAGTAATGAGTTACAACACGCATCACAGTGCCGGCAACGATGACTGCGAGGACCCGGAAACAGCCGAGGGCGAGATCCCGGAGGCTGATTGCTCGCTCGATCTCCCTCGACTGGCAGATGTGATTCTGGGTGAAGATCCGGATATCGTGGCGCTGCAGGAAGTCGATCGCTTCTGGGCGCGTTCCGGTGGTGTGGATCAGCCGGAGGAATTGGCTGGTCTGCTCGA
>JAFAEA010000370.1 GCA_023424355.1 Chloroflexota bacterium
GGCCTCCGCTTCACTCATGCGGATTTCGATAGAGTGATCCTCGGCGAGAAGGTCATCGAGGCTGGTATCGATGCTGGTGGTACTGCGACCAGTATTATCCACAAGCACAAGATCCGTAACCTCATCATCTGTAGTTTCACCACATACACCAGGCACGATAACGGCCGGATGATCGCCACCGGCGCCGGTTGCGGCGAACTCGACAATGGTGGAATCGCCATTGTCATAGAGGGTGACGGTGCCACCGAGATCGCTCTCGTTCACCTCTTCCAGATCGAGCTGGAGGCGTGGCATATCGGCCGATGGCGTGGCCACCGGTGTGGAATCTGCCCCTGGTGATGGTGTGGTGGGATCAGTCTGTGCGTACACAGCATTGAGCACCACTGCCAGCAGGGCTGCGACGAGCGTGAGCACAAACAAAACCCGTGCCGGGGTACCGATAGAGATGTGCGGGACAGTGCGGGATGGTGATCCCGAATTGCCCGTAGTGTTGTTAGACGCCATGTGAGCGTACTCCCCTCCGAACCAGACGAAACCGCGATATGTAAGTGCCAAGGTGGAGATGCTTACGGGAGCATCTTCCCCTGGCCGATGCCTCATCGCGGGAATGATCTGCATCGCTTTCACACCAGGCGGGGACCGGTGGCCGGGCACCTGTCACAGATTGCGGGATGGACAGGTGATTCCCGTGCAAGAACAGTTTGCGATGGTGGATGAGTTGCAACAAGAGTACGTTCACTGCCGATTCGGCACAATTCTGAGTGTCCGTACGGGAAATTTACGAATGAATCTCGGTTCGTACAGATTATTTGCCTTGCACTATTCAGTACGTACATTTCAATCAGATTTGATTGTACGGAGTGACCGTTCATCTGACTCATTGAAGATATGACAATCACGTCCGTACACTTCGTGACCGAAAGTCATCGAATTGTGTTGTCGTATCTGACGAAATGTGTGGGGGTCTGTCCCATTCGCACGGATAACGCGCAAGTGCCGATCACACTCTCGAGCAACTGGCGCTAATCGGCGCCAGGCACTTCGCCAATCTCATCACTTGCGCCCATTCACCGAACCTCAACAGACGCATCAATTTTCCCCATGGCTACGAATAATTTGGATTCTGCGTATTGCATTCTGAACCAGCTGTGATCTACTAATACGTATGACTAGTCGCTTCGTTAACCAATTGCTATCGAGGAGCCCGCACAGTGGCTACTAATCGCAGACGTCCAGGACAACGGGAAATCGCGCAGGCTGCCGGGGTTTCGCAGTCGGTGGTTTCGCATGTGCTGAACGGTAGCAAGGCGATCTCGATCTCGGCGGCAACACGGGCTCGTGTAGAGAAGGCGATTCAGGAGTTGGGATACATACCCAACAAGGCGGCACAATCTCTCCGATCCAGCAAGTCCTACACAATCGCGACCATCATTCCGGATATCACCAATCCGTTCTATCCAGAATTTGTGCGTGGCATTCAGGATGTGCTTAATCAGGCCAATTACGATCTCATCTCGTACAACTCGGATGGCCTCAAAGAACACGAAGTCCGGGGGCTTCGGGCTGCCGCCCGCTCACATGTGGATGGAATCATCGGTCAGCTCTTCCACACATCTCTGGAGGAGTTCCGTCAGATTGTGGGAGATACCCAACCGGCAGTGATTTGCAGTGATCTGGATATCACTCCAGAACTCGAACACCTGCCGGTGGATAGCATCTGCATCGATGGTGTTGCGGCCGGGCGTCTGGTAACCGAGTACCTCATTTCCAGGGGCCATAAGCACATCGCCATTCTCTCTGGTGAGGAGATGACCCCACCACGCGAGAGTCGTTTACGCGGGTATGAGGAAGCACTGGCGGCTCACGATCTCCACGAACCGATCATCTTCAATGGCGATTTCAATGAGCAAGGCGGCTATGAGGCCATGCAGCAAATGCTGGCACTCGATGAGCTACCGGATGCGGTCTTCGCGGCCAACGATCTCATTGCCATCGGCGCTATTCGTGCATGCCGCGAGCGCGGCCTCCGGGTACCGGATGATCTCGCGATCGCCGGTTTCGATGATATCCCCGCTGCCGGTTTGATGTATCCGGCACTCACCACTCTCGATCAAAACGCGCGACTCACCGGTCAGCAAGCGGCCGAAACACTCCTGAGTCGACTTACCAACGATTACGCAGGCCCTATACGAAATATTCGTATTCCTGTGCGCATGGTTGTGCGGGATTCGGCCTAATCGCAACACATAGAGGAGGTATCTATCGACGCCTAATCTCCACCTACTTCACGTTTCGTTTTTCTTACCGGATGCCGAACAAAGAGGTCACATCACATTAAATTTTCTCGACGAACCATGGCCGCTCTGAGCGGAGCCGCGCTCATCTCTCCGGCGGTTGCCCGCACCACCGTTGCGCAGGATAATCCCACAATCACCTATTGGATGGAGAGCGCAAGCGGCTCCGACAAGATCCAGTGGGTGATCGATAACATCATCAAGGAATACAACGATCGAGGTGGTGTGCAGGTGGAAGCTGTCGTACAGCCAGAAATCTGGACTGCCACCTCCACCGCGCTTTCCGGTGGTGCAGGCCCGGATGTGGTCTTCACGCCTGGCCCCACATTCGCGATGGAGCTGGCGAAATCGGATCGACTCTCCAGCCTGGATTCCTATGCCGAAGCGTTCGGTTGGGCAGATCGGTTCTTCCCGTGGGCTCTCGGACTGGGCACCGTGGACGATACCCTCTACTCCATCCCGTGCGAAGTGGAGACCATGGTGCTGTACTACAACGCCGATCTCTTTGAGGAGCACGGATGGACCCCACCAACCACCATCGATGAGCTGGTTGCCCTCGCCGATCAGGTGAACGAAGCCGGTATTGTGCCGTTTGCGCACACCAATGCTGAATGACGACCGGCCAACGAGCACTATCTCGGTGAGTTCCTGAACAAGATCGCGGGTCCGGAGAATATCTACAAGGCACTCCGCGGCGAACTGCCGTGGACAGATCAGGTATTTGTGGATGCTTTGGCGCCGCTCAACGAGTTCCAGGCCAAGGGCTACTTCAGTGGTGGGCTGGACCGCTACTACACCACCGCCTCAGCGGATGCCTCCGCGAACCTTGCCTACGGCGATGCCGCGATGAAGATTGATGGCAGCTGGTTTGTGCCGGATGCCAACAGCTTCTTCGAAGAAAGTGGCATGCGCTGGGATTGGGTGCCGATGCCATCGAAGGATGGCACGCCAAGCTACGATATGGCCATTGGTTCCACGTACAGCATCAATGCAGCCTCCCAGTATCAGGAGGAAGTCTCCGACTTCCTCGATTTCTACTTCTCGGAAGAAACGCAGGCCAAGATCCGCGTTGGTGCCGGTATGGATACCGCTCCAATCACCATCGATCCATCGCTGGTGGAGGGTCTTGA
>JAFAEA010000041.1 GCA_023424355.1 Chloroflexota bacterium
GTTTCCGCCGAGACCTGGACCGATAACGATGTGGTGCGTCGCTGGCGAGATGCGTTCCAGAAGTTCAAGACCAAGAAGGGCGCGCGTTCATCCATCGAGGCGCTGCTGAAGCGTGTGAGCAACGGCAACACCATCGGCAGCATCAATCCGCTGGTGGATGTGTATAACGCCATCTCGCTGCGGTACGGAACTCCGGTCGGCGGCGAGGATCTGGCAGCCGTTGAGGGCGATGTGCGACTCACACTGGCCGATGGCGGCGAGGCGTTCCGCCCTCTCGGCGCCGATGCCGATGATCCCGCCCTCCCCGGCGAGCTGATCTACAAGGATGATGCCGGCGCAATTTGTCGCTGCTGGAATTGGCGCGAAGCCGAGCGCACCATGCTCACGGAATCCACCACCGATGCCGTGATGGTGCTGGAAGCGGTGGATGGCAGCACCGATGACCCCTTCTGGCAGGCAGCCGAATCGCTGGCCGATTCGATTCGTCAGCACCTCGGTGCGGAAGTGCATGTACATCAAATCACACGCAACGCCCCAAGAGTTCAGCTTCAATAGCGATTCATCACCTTTGGTTCTATCACTGGACGCCATATCCGGCGGCCCAACTCTTGCTACAAGAGTGTGAGCAGATTGGCTTTGGTTGGGCAAATTCTTGGCGAAGACTGAATGGTTTGACGAAGTACGTGTGTTTACGCGGGCCTTTTCCGGTGCCGCGGTTTTCGGTATCCCGCTGGCGTTCACCATGGAAATGTGGTGGATCGGCAAAACGCTCTCGATTTCTACACTTCTTCTTGTGTTGGCTATTGGCTTGCTCGCCAATTTTGGGCTGGCCTACGTTGCCGGATTCCGCACCGACCATTCGCTGGCAATGGCGGTCGATCAGGCGGTGGATGCGCTGGCGGTAGGAATACTATCAGCCGGCTTCCTGCTATTCACGCTGAATCAGCTACGTCTTTCGGATGGGTTTGAGCAAGGCGTTGGGATGGTGATGCTACTGGCGATTCCGTTGAGCCTCGGCGCCTCTGTAGCGCATGAAGTGTTTCGCGATCGTGATTCGCGTATCGGTGAGGATCAAAGTGAACTCACTGTTTGGCAAGGTGTGATTGCAGATATCGGAGCCACCATTATCGGGGGCATTTTTATCGGCATGTCCATCGCTCCCACAGATGAAGTGACGCTGATTGCAGCAGGAGTGACTCAGTTCCATCTCTTTGCGATCATAGCCGCATCTCTCTTGTTTTCGTATCTCATCGTTTTTGCCTCCGGATTTGATGAAGTTTCGCCGCCAGGACCATTTCACCACCCACTCACGGAAACCGTTTTGACCTACGTGGTGGCTTTGGCAGCGGCGTTCGGTATGCTGTTGATGTTCGAGCGAGTAACTCTCGAAGACCCCGCAAATGAAATCATTCGTCAAACAATTGTATTTGCACTGCCCGTGGCAGTTGGCGGTGCCGGTGGGAGGCTGGTGATATGAGCGATTCCAGTTCAGAAAGAACCGTTGCTGAACGAGTTACCATGACATTTAGCATCGTTATCATTATTGGAATTGTTGGTTTGGCCTTTTGGGCCAATGCTCGTATTGGTGAGGCCCCCGCCGCATTTCATGTCGAACCGAATCTGGAGAATATCCGCGAATCGGACGGCAGGTTTTATGTCCCTGTTACCATCATGAATTCAGGGGGACTAACCGCTCAAAACGTAGTAGTCACCGGCGAACTGGATTTGGGAGATGGAGAGCCAGAAACTGGTGACGTTACTATTGACTTTCTTGCTGGCGGCGAATCGGAAGAGGCGACACTTGTCTTTTCCTCGCATCCGGAGGATGGCGAATTTGAGGTCGGGGTCACCAGTTATCTAAAACCCTGATTCTTCAAGCCCAAGGGGGATGTGTGCAGGTTCTACGTGACATCTACGAGTTCATCGAGCGTAATCCCGATCGATTCTTCGATCTGGTGATTGCGCACGTGCGACTCAGCTTCACGTCTCTTCTTATCGCCGCCTTGATCTATCTGCCTTTGGGAGCGCTGTTCGCAGCGATGCCGAAGTTCGGTGGACAGTTGGTGGGGTTGTTTTCGGCGATCAGGGTGATTCCTTCGTTGGCGCTGGTGTTTTTGTTCTATCCCTTTCTGGGATTTGGCGATCTCCCGGCGACCGTAGCATTGGTGGTTCTGGCGGCTCCAGCGCTGGTAACCAACTCGTACACCGGACTGCGCGGAGTGGATCCATTTGTGCTGGAAGCAGCATCCGGAGTTGGCATGAATCGTGCACAGCGATTCATACGCGTGCAGGCACCACTGGCATTGCCGGTGATCCTGGCCGGGATTCGGCTGGCGGCCATCGAATTGTTAGCCAGTGCCACGCTCGCTTCGTTCGTCGGCGCGAAATCGTTGGGGCAATACATCCTCACCGGTATTTCGCTGCTCGATACCACCTACCTCCTGGTTGGAGGTATCCCTATTGTTCTGTTGGTGATTTCAACAGATGTGTTGCTTTCGGCTGCGGAACGCATGCTATCGCCCGGATATCGGGCATAGTCTTTCGAACATCTTGAGACAGGAGCTTACCCTCATGACCCTTCATCGACGCTCATTCCTTAAGTCTGCTGCCGCTGCCGGTCTTGGCACCGTCGCTATGTCACACCTCACGTTTGCTCAGGACGACACCGTTGTCGTGGGTTCGAAGGATTTCACCGAACAGTTCATTGTGGCCAACATGTATATGCAGGTGCTGGAAAATGCCGGCGTCTCTGTGGAAGACAAGTTGAATCTCGGTGGTACGCAGGTAGCGCATCAGGCGCTGGTTAGCGGCGAGATATCGCTGTACCCCGAATACACCGGTACTGGTTTGACCGAGGTGCTGGGAATTGCAGTGGAAGACGTTTCCGCCGGTGAGGCCAGCCCGGTAGCTGCCGATGCATCGCCGGAAGCGAGTCCGGCCGCTGGTGACGATATGAGCCAGTTGGTATTCGACCGCGTGAAGTCTGAATACGAATCGCAGTTCAGCCTCACCTGGCTGGAGCGAAGCCCGGCCAACAACACCCAGGCTCTGGCCGTGAAGCGCGAGTTCTCCGAAGAGAACGGTATTGCCACCATCTCCGATCTCGCGGCTGTGGCCGATCAGTACATCATCTCCGCACCGGCCGATTTCCCGGAACGCGAAGATGGCCTGCTGGGACTGCAGCGTGTGTATGGTGCCGGTTTCGAGAATATGGAAGTCCTGCCGGTCGCCCCGGGTCTGAAGTATCAGGCGCTGATGGATGATCAGGCTGAAGTAGTGCTGGCATTCGGTACCGATGGCCAGATTTCCGGTAACGATCTCGTAATTCTGGAAGATGACATGGGCCTGTGGCCGCCATACAATCTCGCCCCGGTGGTGAGCATGGCCGTTTTGGAAGCCAACCCGGCCATCGCCGATACACTCAATGCCGTGACAACACTACTTACAGATGAGATTCTTTCCGGACTCAACTGGCGAGTCGATGGCGATGAGAAGGCCGAACCGGCTGATGTTGCCAGCGATTTCCTCAACGAAAACGGATTGCTCGGCTAGTCAAAATGACTCAATAGTGCAGCGCGGAGCTTTCCGCGCTGCATCAGTATTCGGGGAAGTGAGAGACGGCCATTTCAGAATCCAACCAGAATCGCGGCAGTTCGATTCGCCTCCACGATCTCACGAAGCGCTACCCGGGGTCGAAAACGGCCGCGGTCGATGCGATTAACCTCGAGATCCAGCCCGGCGAGTTCGTTGTGCTATTAGGCCCATCTGGCTGCGGCAAAACCACGCTGCTGAAGATGATCAATCGCATCTACGAACCCACCAGCGGCAAGATCGAAATCAATGGTGTCGATGCTCTCTCGCTGCAACCAGCCACGTTGCGTCGGCAAATCGGCTATGTCATTCAACAAACCGGATTGTTCCCGCATATGACCATCGCGGCGAATGTCGCGGTGGTGCCCAGCCTGCTGAACTGGGACAAGGCGAAGACCAATGATCGCGTGCGAGAGCTGCTGGAACTGGTGGGACTCCCTGCGGATGACTACGCACATCGGTACCCATCCCAACTCTCCGGTGGTGAACAACAGCGGGTTGGCCTCGCGCGGGCGTTGGCGGTTGAACCTCCGACTATGTTGATGGATGAGCCTTTTGGCGCGCTGGATGCAATCACACGGCGGCGATTGCAGGATGAATTGGTACGCATTCACCGCACGATCTCGCAGACAGTGGTCTTTGTGACGCACGATATCGAGGAAGCGCTTCGTCTGGCGGACAAAATCGCCGTGATGAAAGACGGCCGAATCGAACAATTCGACACCCCACTGAAAATCATGCAACAGCCCGCGAATCAGTTCGTGGCCGAGCTGGTTGGTGCCGATGATGTGCTGCGCAGGTTTAGCCTCATCACTGCCGGCGATGCGATGGATGCCGTTCCGGCCGAAACTAATGGCATACCCAGCATCGACCAGGACACCTATCTGCGCGATGTGATCGGTGTGATGGCGGAATCGGGACTGCCGTATATTCTGGTCACCAACGGTTCCAGCGACGAACCAATTGGCTCCCTCAGTTTCGAATCCATTCAGCGCGCAGCTGCTCCGGTGAAGGAGTAGCGCGCCATGTATTTGGATTGGCTGTTCAACAATCCCGATATCGTGTGGGAGGCGACACTGGAGCATATCCGCATCTGCCTCCTCGCCATCGGTATTGCACTGCCACTTGCGATTGCACTTGGCGTGGTCAGCGCGATGTACGGTCCGATCCGCCAGCCGATTTTGTGGCTGGTGGGTACGCTGTACACCATACCCAGTCTCGCGATGCTGGCATTTCTGATCCCATCACAAGGGCTCGGATTACGACCGACTCTGATACTGCTGGTGATCTACGCCCAGGTATTCCTGGTGAGAAACATCATCACCGGTCTGCTGGGGGTGGATAAGAGCACACTCGAAGCCGCTACCGGCGTCGGCATGAATCGCTGGCAGACGTTGATGCGAGTATGGATTCCAATGGCATTGCCGGTTATGTTGGCCGGTGTGCGCATCGCCCTAACCACCGTCATCGGGCTGGCCGTGCTCGGTGGCTGGGCCGCCGCAGGCGGACTCGGAGAAGTGCTGTTCATGGGAATCAGCTCCGACAATCCGCAGCGAGTGATGGCTGGAGTCATCGCCATTGTGGCGCTGGCAATCGTGGCCGATGGCATCATGCGCATCATCGAAGCACTCACCCCCATGGCTCGGGCTCGCCGAGCCGGACGCGCCTGAGAGGACACATCCATGTACTCCAAAATGACCAAACAACAGTGCTATGAGTTCATCGAAAGTCACGCGATCACGGCGCATCTGGCAACCGTGCGCGAGGATGGCCGACCGCACGTCGCTCCAATCTGGATCGCAGTCGATGGCGAAGATATCGTCTTCAACACCGGTGACGACACGGTAAAGGGCAAGAATCTGCTGCGCACTGGCTATGCCGCTCTCTCCATGGACGACTCGGTACCGCCATTCAATTCAGTGAGGATCGAGGGTCCGGTGACCTTCGAAACCGATATGGATTCGGTGAGGCACTGGGCGGGCAAGATCGGTGCCCGCTATATGGGAGCCGATCAGGAAGCGATCTACGCAGAACGCAACGGTGCTCCTGGTGAGATGCTCTGCCGACTGACTCCGGCCAGGATCTCCGGCCTCATCGATGTCGCCGCCTTTCCCACCAAGGAGTAAACATGAAGCCGCAACCGATTCTCACCGTGCGGGACGTTAATGAATCCGCTCGCTTCTATTGCGCATTACTCGGAGCCCAACGCGGCCATGCCGGTGACGATTACGCGCAGATTCTGGTCGATGGCGAGATGATTCTGCAGCTGCACAACTTTGATGCTGATGATGATCATGACGCGCTCGGAAATGAGATCGCCGCACTGGGGAATGGCGTGGTGGTGTGGTTCGAAACTGATGACTTTGATGGTGTTGTCAGCAGAATCGCGACCGCCGAAATCGCCACTGATCGCGCCCCGGCCATGAACCCATACGCCAAACAGATGGAAGTGTGGCTGCATGATCCGGATGGATATCAGGTCGTTATCGCCGGACCATCCCCTTACCCTCGCGAGGCGATCGACTAAAACAAGCCTGGTCCGGTTGGCTGAGCCAAGCCAGATATCAGTTTCATCTCCGTTCCTGAAGTACTGCATTCGGCGACAGGCTGCTACACTCTGTTGTCCATTGGATCGCAAATATCGGGAGCCAAATCCTTGACCAACGCACAGCCGATAACCCATGAGCTGGATGGAATTGCTTTCCGCCTCGCCCAACCTGCAAACCTGAGCTTTATTCAGCAATTCGGTCGCGTCTTCCATGTATTTGATGACAACGATTCAGGCAACATTTCGTTTGGGATCCATGACGGCCACCAGAAGAGATTTATCAAACTTGCCGGCGGCCATACGATCAACGCTGTGACCACTCCTGAACAGGCAGTTGCCTTACTTCGTCACAGCGAACAAATCTATAGAGATCTGGCCCATCCACATCTCGTCCGGTTTCGAGAATCGCTTGAGTACGGCGATTACTTTGGACTCGTGTTTGACTGGACCGAAGGTGGCTTGCTGCGAGCAGAGTGGAACATCAGCACCTGCAACGATTCAAGGCTCTGCCGCTGGATGAGCGACTTTCTGCGTTCGATTCTGTCGTCGACTTCGTACAGCACACCCACGCTCGTGGCTATGTATGTGTGGATATATATGATGCGAGCCTTATGTACGATTTCGAGCGAAGGCACCTGACGATCTGCGATATCGATTGCTTTGAACCTCAGCCATTGGTGAATACCATGGGCCGGATGTGGGGTAGCACGCGCTTCATGAGTCCCGAAGAATTTGAACTCGGGGCTCCGATCGATGAAATAACCAACGTTTACACGCTCGGTGCCATCGCATTTCTATTGTTCGGCAACGAACAGAATCGAACACAGGAAGCCTGGGAGATTGATGACCGGCGATTTATGATAGCCCAACGCGCAACCAGGGACGAACGCGAAGACCGGTTCCAATCGATTGCCGAATTCGCTCAGGCGTGGCGCTCATCCTGATGACGCACGACCGACATCGTGAAATCTGCCCAATCCTCACGCAACTCCTGCATATTGAGGATGCCAATCGGGTTGAAGGTGGTTTGGCCGCTCTTGTTCAGGAACCGATCAGGGGTCAACGAATAAGCCGCGTGGACAATCTCCCCTTCAGCGCCACGGAACACGATCACATCGCCTGATCGGAG
>JAFAEA010000062.1 GCA_023424355.1 Chloroflexota bacterium
CCGGAGATTTCCGGCCCTCCTCACCTGACACTACCGAACCATCGGTTTGCCGGCGCCCGCCCAAGCGACCATGCCGCCGGCGATGCTTTTGGCGCCCTCATGCCCGGCTTGAGCCAGCATTTCGATCGCGTACAGGCTGCGCACGCCGCTATGGCACATGGTGTAGATCGGGGTTCCTTCCGGGAGTTCGCCCGCTCGTGCCTGCAATTCGCCCAGCGGAATGTGGATGGCGCCATCGATGTGGGCATCATTCCACTCCTGCTGCTCTCGCACATCAAGAATCACATGTGTCTTCGCGTTGAAAGCAGCCTCTGCCTGATCGACATCGATCTCGAGTGCTGCCACCATTTCCGGGTCTGAATTAAATTGGTTCAAATCACATCTCCGATGATTTCAGGTTCTCGATCGCCCGAATATAAGCATTGCGGCAAACCGCAACACACGTTTCAGACGTTATCCAGAATAGCGCGATATGGTTTGCGCGTGTGCCAAATCAATGAGTTCCCGACACGCTACGCACCGTTTTTTCCGCTATTGTTGGCTCTGTACTGCTCAACGAAGCACGACACCATGAAAGGTATCTAACGATGATTAACCGACGATCTCTCGTATCCGTCGCAACAGTGGGTGTTGCGGCCACAATCGGCGCGAAGAACATCGCGTTGGCACAGGAATCTTCCGAGCAGCTTCCCCTGCAGAATGCGTCCTTTATTCGGGATCAGGCCGAGATCGATGCGGGTACTCCGGCGGCAACTGCAGTTGCGAGCCCATCCCCTGGAGAAGTGGAAGAAGAGTTTCTGGGCTACATCATTGGCGATCCCGAGGCTCCGAACACGTTGCAGGTCTATGCCGATTATCGCTGCCCACATTGCCGCGTGTTCCACACGGACATCGAGCCGGGCCTCATCAGCGATTTCGTGCAAGATGGCCGCATGAATATCGAGATCATCGATTTCACGGTGATCGGCGTGCCGAGCTTCGATGCCCTGGGCGATGACTCTATCGAGAGCGTTCAGGCCGCCGAGGCTGCTGCCTGCGCTGCGGAGCAGGATGCCTATCTCAACTATCGGGAATGGCTGTACGACGGCGAACCGACGACCAATGACGGTGACTTCAGTGACGAGAATCTCATCGGTGCGGCAGAAGAGCTCGGTCTGAACGTCGATCAGTTCTCCGATGCTCTTCTGAATGGCGTATATGAGGATTCGATCATTGCCGTTGTCACCCTCGGAATCAACAACGGTGTGCAAGGCACACCTACCATGATTCTCAATGGTGGGGAGCCGTTCTACGTACCAAATAACGGTTATGACGGCCTCAAGGAAATTATCGAGGAGCAACTTCAGTAGCCATTTGGCGGCGAATTCGGGCGGGGTGTTTCCAGTAATTTGAAAACATTTACGTAACAAACGCCAATTCCGGTGAAGTGCACGTATACTTTGTAACGGGCACTTCACCGTGTGACACCACACGTGCCGGTAAATGCCGGCATCAGGAAACAGTGCGGATTCGTGACAGGGCCGCACAAGTCAGTACAGGAAATCAGGAAATGCAAACAGGTACAGTAAAATGGTTCAACGCCGAAAAGGGCTTCGGCTTTATCGCTCGCGATGCGGGCGGCGATGATCTCTTCGTTCATCGTTCGGTCGTTGGAATGACTCCTCTCGGTGAAGGCGACCGCGTTGAGTTTGTTGAAGGCAATGGCCCGAAGGGCCCAAGTGCGGTTGAGGTTAATGTGCTTGAGCGCAATCCCAACCCAACCGAAAGTCAGCGCGCTCCCCGTGAGTTCGTAGATCCCACCTCGTTGCCACTTGGCACAGGCGTGGTTGATCGATTCGATGAAATCAAGGGCTTCGGCTTCATCCGCCAGTCGGCGGGTGGTCCGGACGTATTCTTCCACCAGTCCTCGGTGCGTGGCGTTCGCCCGCGCGTGGGTGACGATGTGGAATTCCGCCTCGGCCAGGGTGACAAGGGCCCGCGAGGTGAAGAAGTTCGCGTTCTGCTCAACAGCGGTGATGGTGAGGATTACTCCTACTAGTTCACCCCTGTGAGACGGATTTATCCGTCATACCATGTGTCCCGTTCAGCCACCCCGTGCATCCGCAGAGGGGTGGTTGTCGTTTATACGTGTAGCGCGGGCCTGTTTTCACTCGCAAGGCGCGAAGGCTACAAGTAAACTAGCCCGTAGGAACGACAGCCCGGCACGAATATTCTGCCGCTATCAGGAGTCCGAATCCGATGAGCCAAAACGCTGGCAACAGAAAAGCCAACAATCGCCGCAAGCGCAATGCGAACAAGCAGAATGCGCCGAAACAGCAAAATACGCAGGCAAAGTCCACGCAGCCAGTAGAGAAAACTGCTTCTACTAGCGCATCATCTTCTCCGGTTTCGAAGCGAACCTCCAAAAAGGAAGCCGCCCAGGCTGAAGCCAAGAAGAAGCGTCAGCTGCAGATGATCATCGGTGGTGTGGCCGCAGCTGTTGCCATCGCGGTGATCTTCATTCTCGTGAACCGCCCCACTTCCAGCGGTGTAGAGATCGATTACTCGGGACTGGACGTTGCCCAGAGCTCGATCATAGCCTCCCAAGGCACACCTGCCGCTGATACGGATACCAACCAGATCAGCTTTGCTACCGGGCCGACCGTGGGTGATCCCAATGCTCCGGTGACCATGCACATCTACAGTGACTTTCAGTGCCACTTCTGCCTTAACTTCCACAACGATACGCTTCCGCTCATTGTTGATGATTTCGTGCGCACTGGTCAGGTGAAACTGGTATTCCACGACTTCCCACGACTCGGTACGGATCCAAATATCGCGAATGCAGAGGATATGAGCGTCGAGATCTCAGATCCAAACAACGAATCTTCCCTGGCCGCGCAGGCAACCATGTGCTCCGGCGAGCAAGACAAGTATCTGGAGATGAGTGACAAGCTCTTCGGCAATTATGGTGGCATCCAGACTGGTGCGTTTGAACGATCCAAGCTGAACCGGTTCGCCGAGGATCTTGATCTTGATATGGGCTCGTTCAACGAATGCATGGATAGCGGCCGCTACATTCAGCCGATCGCCGATTCCGTCACCCAGGGACAGGGTCAGGGCATCACCGCTACTCCGATGTTCATTCTGGATAACGGCAATGGCGATGTGAACGTGATTCAGCAGACTGCCGAGGGCTATGACCTGATCAAGCGACAGATTGAGCTCTCGATCGATACTGCACCGTAACCGTGAACCTTCGCAGTCCACTCACCATCGCGAGCCTGGTGCTATCAAGCATCGGGCTCGCGTTGTCTGCGTACCTCACGTATGTGCACTACAACATTGATGCACTGGTATGTGGCACGGGTGGTTGTGAACTGGTGCAAACCAGCGAGTATGCCGAAATGTTCGGGGTACCGATCGCACTCTTCGGCATGCTGATGTTTGCAGTGCTGATTGCCGGGATGATTCTGCGCGAAATGCGAGCAGATCTGGCAGATGTGCTCAGTACTGGCATCCTCATGATTCTCGTCGCCGCGATAATCTATTGGGCGTATCTCACCTGGCTGGAACTGAATGTGATCCACGCGGTGTGTCAGTGGTGTGTTGCCACAAGTATCGTAACCGCCTTACTATGTGTAGTAGAGGCTGTTCGATGGTACCGAGGGTACACAAGCATAGGATCATAATGACCCGTCCACTTTCCCTACTCGACCTCACCTACATCCCCGCCGGCAGCGGATCCAGCGAAACTGTGCAGGAATCCGTACGTACCGCCCAGCTCGCCGAGGAACTCGGCTACAACCGGGTTTGGTACGCCGAGCACCACAACACTGCAGGCCTGGCCAGCGGTTCACCCGAAATCATGATTGCCCACGTGGCGGCGCAGACAAAATCGATCCGCCTTGGCTCCGGTGGAGTCATGCTCCCCAATCAGGCACCGCTCAAGGTGACAGAGACCTTCCACTTGCTGGAAGCGATGTACCCGGATCGAATCGATCTTGGGCTTGGTCGCGCACCCGGCACCGATCAGAAAACCTCTCTCGCCTTGCGTCGCAATCCGGAAGCACTTGCCGCGGATGACTATCCTCAGAACGTAATGGAACTGCTGGCGTACGACGATCGAGGTTTCCCGGAAGGGCACTACTTTGAGAACATCGTCGCTACGCCAACCGATCAGACGCTACCACCAGTGTGGCTACTGGGATCCAGCGCCTTCAGCGGACATCTCTCCGCGCAGCTCGGTCTAGGCTTTTCGTTTGCCGCGCACATCAATAAGCCGATGGCAGTTGATGTCATGAAGGCGTACAAGGCAGGCTTCCAGCCGTCGCATCGGTTCGTCGCTCCACAATCGATGTTGGCGGTAGGTGTGATTCTCGGAGAGACCGAGCAGTACGCAAAAGATCTCTCCCTGATCCACCGCGTGGGCATGTATCGCCTTTTGAAGGGCGCTATGGCGCCAGCGCCGACCCTCGAGGAAGCACGTGAAATCGTGGCTGGCATCGAGCCACAATTCCAACTGCAGCTCGATTCCATGCAGGCCAATCAGTTTATCGGTACACCTGCAACTGTCGCGGCTCAGGTAAAGGAGCTCGCCGATGCGTGCGAAGCTGCCGAAGTGATGTTCACAACATCCATTGGTATGCACGCGGAACGCGATTTCGCCGTGCGTTCCATGAAGGCAGCGTGGGACGAGGTCGATTCCTAGCGATAGGATCGCTGCTCATCGTCCCAGTTCGCGAATCCGGAGATGGCTGCACCCACGCCATCTCCCGGGTTGAGCTTGTACCCCAGATCGAGCAGGGAGCGCTCCAGCACACCGATCTGCGCCAGTACCGCAGTCGGATGTGCACTCAGGCCCATGTGACCGAGGCGGAAGACTTTGCCAGCGATGGAGCCGTAGCCTCCGGAGATCATCACTCCGTACTTGTTCCGCATGGTGGATCGCAGCTCGGCATCTTCGATTCCATCGGGCACCTTCACCGCGGTGCAGCAGCTTCCGGCGATATCATCGCTTTCGGCCCAGAGTTCGAGGCCGAGTGCGCGCACCGCATTTCGCGTGGCGCGGGCGCTTACGTGATGGCGATCAACGATATTGGCCACTCCTTCTTCAAGTGTCTGGTGCAGCACGCTTTCCAGCGCGTACACATCGCTCACCGAGGGGGTGTATGGGAAGCGTCCGTTCTCGATCCAGGTTGATTTCCAATCGAGGAGGCTGAGGAAGCTGCCGCGAAGCGGTTTCTTCATCGCTTCCATGCGCTCCCACGCCACCGGACTGACCGCGATAAGGCTCATGCCAGGAACACCACTGAGGCATTTTTGCGGCCCCGCCACGGCGATATCCATCCCCCAAACTTCAGGCGAGTAATCCTCCGCGAGGAGCCCGGAAACGGTATCGACAATCGTAATGGCGCCGAATTCGTGAGCGATGCGACCGATCTCCTGGACTGGATTGATGGTGCCACTGGGTGTTTCGGAGTGAACCACGCTCACCACGCTGATTTCGGGATCGATATCGAACGCCCGGCGGACATCTTCTGGATCAATCGCCGCGTTGTATGGCACTGCGATTTCAATTACCTCGCCACCGTACTTGATGATCCAATCCTCGAATCCCTTGCCGAAAACACCACTTACGAGATTGAGCACTTTGGTACCTGGCTCAATCACGCTGGCGGCGGCGGCTTCGAGACCGGCGATTGCCTCCGCCTGCAGGAGCACGATGTCGTATTTTGTCTGGAATACCTGCGCCATCAACTCAGTTGTGTGGCGGAAGGTTTCCAGGAACAGGGGATCGTAATGGTAAACCACCGGTTTCTGCATGGCGCGAAGAGTCTCGGCAGATACATCAACAGGACCCGATGCAAGGGTGAGACGCGGGTGATTGACCATGAAACGACCTCCGAACGGTACCAAAAGACTTAGATCAGTCTCGATTATCGCCGATATTTGGCAGAATAGACGTAGTAGTGGCCACTTCTCCGGAGGACTCAATGCCGAAGTACAGTATCAATCTCTCAATGCTCTTCACCGAACTCCCCTTTATGCAGCGATTTGCGGCTGCCAAAGCCGCCGGGTTCGATGCCGTGGAGATCCAGTTCCCCTACCCGTTCCCCGCGGTGGATATCCGATCCCACCTGCAGGAGCACGATCTCGAATTGGTGCTCTTCAATCTGCCAGCAGGCGATTGGGAGGCAGGCGATCGCGGTATCGGCGCGAACTGGTCGCGCCGGGAGGAATTCCACGACGGGCTGGAACGCGCTCTCGAATATGTCGATGTTCTGCAGCCCCGATATGTAAACCTCCTGGCTGGGGCGAGCGAAGAGACCGACGAAAACGATCTGGCCTTGCTTCAGAACATCCGGATTGCCGCAGAAGCGCTGGGTGAGGAAGGCGTGAAACTGCTGGTTGAGCCGGTGAACACGCACGATGTCCCCGGTTTTGCACTGCCCACGGCATTCGCGGCGCTCGATGTTATTTCCGAGATTGAATCGTCCAATGTCATGCTGCAGCTGGATATTTATCACGCTCTACGGATGGGAGAGGATCCGATGGAACTCCTGCGAGAGCACATCGATGAGATCGGCCATATCCAAATCGCCGATGTGCCCGGGCGAGGTCAGCCGGGTACCGGCGACGTGGATTGGGGTGTGCTTTTCAAGGCACTAGACAGCCTGGACTACTCCGGTCGGGTTGGGTTGGAGTACATTCCGCAGGGACCAACTGAAGAGAGCTTCAAAAAGCTGAAGGAATTGGGTGTACTGAACTAAACTACCTTCAACATTTTCGCTCACCCGAAGGGATCATCGATGACATCGAAACTCCATGTCAGCAGCCATCCGCTGGTTCAGCACAAGGCGACGCTGCTGGCACGCGATACTACCGATACGCGCATGTTTCGCGAGCTCGTTCGCGAACTCACCAGCCTGCTGGTGTATGAGGCTATGGCCGATGTGCCGGTGAAAACCATTACTTACAACACACCTCTGGAAGAAACTGAGGGGCACACGCTGGAGCCTCGAGTGGGCTTGGTGCCCATTATTCGCGCCGGTATCGGTATGGTCGATGCTGCGGCCGATATGATTCCCAGCTCGGAAGTCTGGCACCTCGGGATGTATCGGGATGAGATCACCCACACACCGGTGAGCTACTACAACAAGCTACCAAAGGAATGCCCGGATGATCTGGTGGTTGTGCTCGATCCCATGCTGGCCACCGGCGGTTCCGCCCGCGATGCAGTGACCGTGCTTAAGGAGTGGGGCGCCAAGTGGATCAAGTTCGTGGGAATTATTGCCGCACCTGAAGGTGCAGAAGAACTTCATCGAGCTCACCCGGATGTGGATATCTATGTCGCCCGGCTCGATCGCGAGCTGGATGAGCATCGCTACATTCGCCCCGGTCTTGGTGATGCCGGAGACCGCATGTACGGCACCCACGCATCGCACGAATAGCGAGTAAAGAGCGGCAGTTCGATATGAACTGCCGCTCTTGTCATTTCTGGTCTACTGACGGGAACTACCCCTGATCGAGAAGGCGCTCGACATCCTCTTCGGATGCGTCATCGAAGATCGAATCCAGATCCATGTTCTTGGCAAGCATGAGATCGATCCCGGCTTCGGCAAGCGTAGCTCGGAATTTGTGCACCAGTTCGAGCTCACGAGGATTCAAATCGTATCCCCATGTTTCCAGGGCGGAATCGAGATCAGCAGCAGCAGCCCGACGAAACTCTTCGTCGCTCATCGCCTGCTCGGCGATTCGTTTAAGAATCGGCAATCGAAGTTCAGACTGTCCCATTTGCTGCCGTTCTCCTTTTTAGTACCCCGAATGATCCCTATATATATATATATATATATATCAATTTACCTGAATCTCTGGCATCATGCAGGCATATGAGGCATAGACGGTTATGTCACCATCGTCATTTCTCAAGGCATCTTGGGAAGAGAGGGACGAGAATGGATATTCTGGTCGGACTTCTTGTCGGCATCATCGGTCTGACACTCGCATTCTCCGGATTGCGAGTGTTCTTTGCGATGCTGCCGCTTGTCGGTTTCGTCGCTGGATTCGGCGTGGGGGCAACGCTGATTACCGGTTGGTTTGGCGATGGATTCCTGTCCACCGTCACGGGTTGGGTTGTTGGGATCGTCATTGGCCTCCTATTCGCAATGATCTCCTACATGTGGTGGTACATTGGTGCCCTTATGGCCGCCGGCGCATCCGGATCGCTGCTGTTTAGCGGCATTTTCTCTGCATTTGGCGTCAACAGTGGCGTTCTGCTCACATCGCTCGCGATTGCGGGCGCGATCCTGTTCATCATCGGTGCCATGGTACTGAACCTACCGGTGTATGTGGTGCTGGTAAACACTGCCATTCTCGGTGCTTACATGACCATTGGTGGCCTGCTGCTGATCTTCGATCGCAAGGACATCAAAGAGTTCGATTGGGGCGCTGCCCGAGCCATGGTGTACGACAGTTGGTTCTGGTGGATTGTGCTGGTCGTGATCGTGGCGGCTGGCATCATCAGCCAGATGAAGTCAGTTACCTCGGTACAACTTCCAAACGAGAAGTACACAAGGGTCGAAATGGCCTAGTTACAGGTAACAGAACAGAGCCGGGATCCAAATGGATCCCGGCTCTGTTTTGCTTCTTTGACTTTTCGCCAGCGTCTAGCCTTCGGCACTCTCGAGCTGCGCTGCGGCCTGCTCCAGCACGCCCTCATCGGCGAGACTCTCCATCTCGGCAATGACTCGATCGAACTCTTCGAAGCCACGTTCGATTGGGGCAGCTGTTTCCAGATCAACTCCGGCGGCGCGCAGAACTTTCATCGGATAGTCGCTACCGCCGGCAGCCAGCATCTGCAAATATCGCTCTCGTGCACTTTCGCCCTCATCGCGAACTGCAGCAGCGAGGTTGATAGCGCTGCTCATGCCGGTGGCGTACTGATACACGTAAAACGCACTGTAAAAGTGCGGAATGCGAGACCACGTCAGACGAACATCGTCATCTACCTCAACACCCGGGTTGTAGGCGGCGAACAGATCGCCATAGAGTTCGTTCATCGATTCCGGAACCAGTGCTCCACCGCTCTCCACAATCTCGTGGGTGCGATGCTCGAACTCGGCGAACATCGTCTGGCGGCTGACCGTTCCCAGGTAGGTATCGGCGAAGCGGTTGAGCAGCGCGAATCGTTGGACAGGATCCTGCCCCTCTGGTCGGTTCAGCAGGTGCCAGTTCAGCAGCACTTCATTGACCGTGGAAGCGATTTCCGCCAGGAAGATCGAGTAGCCGGCGTACTGGATCGGCTGGGTGGCTTCGGCATAGAAGCTGTGCATGCTGTGGCCGGCCTCGTGGGCGAGAGTAAACACATCGTTCAAGGTGCCGTTCCAGTTCATAAGCATCACTGGCGGGGCACCATACGATCCCCAGCTGTAGGCACCACTGCGCTTGCCCTTGTTCTCGTGAACATCGACCCAGCGGCTATTGAAACCGGTACGAAGATCGCTCACGTATTTCTCACCGAGCGCCCCCACGCCCTCCAGCACGATCTCGACACCTTCCTGGAAGGTGTATTCGCGACGACTCTCCGGTGCCAACGGTACACGCAGATCGTAGCTCTTCAGATCATCGAGGCCGAGTGCACGGCGGCGAAGATCCATGTAGCGTTCGACCACAGGCGTGGCCTTCTCGCGCACAGTATCAATCAGGGTGTCGTATACGGTGGAAGGGATGTTGTTCGCGAAGAGTGCCTCGGCGCGGGCGGATTCGTAACCGCGAATACGGGCACCGGCGACATCACCCTTCACGCTGCTGGCGTGCAGACTGCCAAGGGTGAACAGGTGATTGCGATATTGCTTGTGGAACGCATCGCTGGCGGCAGCGCGAACCTCACGGTTGCGCCCTTCCTGAATCACGGCATAGCGTCCCTTGGTGAGGTGCACCTCTTTGCCATCCTCATCGGTGATGGTGCCGTAATCGATATCGGCATTATCCAGCGCGCCCATAGCCTGGCTGGGTGAACCCAATACTTCGCTGAGCTGTGCCAAAACGGTTTCGACTTCTTCGGAACGCACGTGAGCACGGCCGCGCTCGATATCTTCGAGCTGGAACTTGTATGGCTCGAGTTCCGGGCTGGCGATGGCTGCTGCCATCTCTTCCGGAGAGACTGCCACCAGCTCCGGAGTGACAAAGCTGAGCATCTCGCCAGCGAGCACGCTCACCTGAATCGCCTTGTCGTAGCGGGCAAGGCTATCGGCGTTTGTTTGGTCCTCATCCTTGCGAAGTGCAGCGTAGACAAAGAACTTGCCCAGTTTTTCCTGCAATGCGTAGTAGGCATCGAGCGCCTCGCGCATTACAGACGGGCCTTCGCTGAATCGTCCGCGATACGCAGCGACTTTCTCGATCTCGGCGGGTGCGGAATCGGCAGCGGACAGCCAGGCATCATCGTCGGCAAACATTTGGGAGAGATCCCAGGTTTCTTCAACAGGAATTTCGCTGCGAAGACGGAGGGCGGAAGAATCGGACACGGTAATCAACTCCTGTGTTGACATGTTGTTGGCAGGTAGCTTATATTCAGCCTCCCGCTTCACAACGTGGAACATCGTTGTGCCACGCACGCGTGGACCAAAATCGGAAACAACACATGCATGGTTTTGCTGCATAGCACGGTACCACGGTATCGGCTCGTTATGCAGCGAAATGGCGTGTGCTTTTATCCGAATTGCACGCGAAGGGATGGCGCGATGCGAATGTACTGGGAGCTGGGGAAACGATCGTTTCAACAGCAGTTTGCTTACCGTGCAGCCACGTTGGCGGGGTTGTTCACCAACTCCATTTTCGGCGTGATGCTGTCATCGGTGTATCTGGCGCTCTATTGGGACAAATCCGATGGTGCCAGCGTTGCCGGATTTACCTCTCAACAAACCGTCACCTACACCTGGATCGGGCAGGCATTGATCATGCCGGTCATTTTTTGGGGATGGTGGCTCATCATCGATACGATTCGTGATGGATCTGTGGTGATGGATATGCTGAAGCCAATGGATTACTTCCGTTACTGGCTGAGCAGAGATTTGGGTCGAGGTGCGGCGCAAATCATTACACGAGGGATTCCGACGCTCACGATCGGCGCCCTACTCTTCGATCTGGATTGGCCAGAGAGTTGGCAGCGATGGGCAGCATTTCTGATTTCGGTGCCGTTCGCGATCACCGTCAGTTTCTGCCTCAGATTCATGTTCAATCTGTGGGGATTCTGGCTGCTGGATCATCGCGGCATCGCCTCGCTGGTGATTCTGGTAACGGGTGTCTTCTCCGGCCACCTCTTGCCTATCGCCTGGTATCCGCCGGCAATCCGTGATGTGTTGAATGTGCTGCCTTTTCGTTCGATGCTCATGACCCCGGTTGAAATCTGGCTTGGTCAGGTCAGCATTTTGCAGGGCCTCGCCATGCAGGTGTTCTGGACCGCGGTGCTCATCGGATGCTGTTACGCCCTGCTCCACATAGCGGAGCGGAAAGTGGTGGTGCAAGGTGGATAGACCAATCACGTTCCGCGAGGAGCTTGGCATCGCGCTCAAAATAGCCAGCATCCGGATCCGCGGGCAAATGACGTACCGCGGCAGCTTTCTGATGCAGATCGTTACGAACTTCCTTATCAATGCCGCCGAGGTATTGGCGTTGTTCGCCATGTTCTATCAGTTCGATACCATGGGTGGCTGGTCGCTGGGCGAAGTCGCGCTGCTCCACGGTATGAGCATGATGGCGTTCAGTTTGGGCGATTCGTTGACCGTTGGGATGGACAGCGTAGCGCCCCAGATTCGCAGCGGCGAATTCGACCGGGTGCTCACGCGTCCGCTCAGTAGCTGGATGAATGCGGCCACCAGTGAGGTAAATCTCCGTCACATGGGCCAGTTTGCACAGGGACTCATCGTGCTCGGGTTCGCCTTGACTCAGATCGAGATTTCCTGGACCGCCGGCAATATCGCGATCTTCGCGATGGCGATACTCACTGGCGTGGCGTTGTTCATGTCGCTCTTCACAGTCGAGGCGATCTTCAGTTTCTGGACCGTCAATGGCGTGGAAGCGATCAACGCCTTCACGTACGGCGGCTCAGATCTGGTGCAGTTCCCGCTGCACATCTTCAATCGCACTTTGCGATTCATCTTCCTTTTCGTTATTCCGGCGGGATTCGTCACCTACTTCCCCGCCCTTCACCTATTGGACAAGCCGGACCCGCTTGGGTTCCCGTCCTGGTTTCTGTACCTGGGGCCAGGGATTACGGCGGTATTTTGTCTTGTGGTCGCCTGGGGTTGGAACCAGGGAATTCGCCATTATCGTTCAACAGGGAGCTAACACATGACTGCAATCCATGTAGAAAATCTCGTCAAAACATTCCCTTTGAAGAAGCATCGCAGCGGGGCATTCGGATCCATCTCATCGCTCTTTCGCGGCGATAGCGATGGAGAATTCACGGCCGTGAAAGGTGTGAACTTCTCCATCGATCGTGGCGAGATGGTGGGCTATATCGGTCCGAACGGTGCCGGCAAAAGCACCACCATCAAAATGCTTACCGGCATTCTGGTTCCAACCAGCGGACAGGCGACGGTCGCCGGCCTTGTTCCGTGGGACAACCGCAAGCGACTCGCCCAGAAAATCGGCGTAGTTTTTGGTCAGCGAACCCAATTGTGGTGGGATCTGGCGCTGATCGAGAGCCTCG
Source organism: Chloroflexota bacterium (assembly GCA_023424355.1). Taxonomy (GTDB): domain Bacteria; phylum Chloroflexota; class Chloroflexia; order Thermomicrobiales; family UBA6265; genus UBA6265. Next base: position 12,692 of record JAFAEA010000062.1, read on the forward strand.
AACTCCTGAAGCATCTCTA
>JAFAEA010000120.1 GCA_023424355.1 Chloroflexota bacterium
GTGTTTGGCCACACCCACAAGCCCTGGACTCGTGAAATCGCCGGGGTGACCTTCGTGAACACCGGCAGCGTTGGCAAGCCCAAGGATGGCGATCCCCGCGCCTGTTGGGTACTGCTTTCGGTCTCCGAGCGCAGCCTTGATGTGCAATATCACCGTTTGGACTACGACATCTCTACCGAAGCCACCTCTATCCGCGCAGTGGTCGGCCTCCCCGATGTATATGCCAGTGATATCGAGACTGGTGGTTCTGCAATCTGATATCAGTTAACCAGCGAATTGGGTCAACGTGATAGAGTCAGGGGGCAATTAAAACAGCGATGGCGAAATCACGGAGAGGATTCTCGACGATGGATATGCTGATGGGCGACAAGATCGCCGCGGCGAAACTTGCCGATTGGCGCAAATTGGCCCAGGGACTTCATGCCCGCTATCTGGTGGAGGATTTCTCCGCCAGTGCTCGATTCGTCACGGCAATTGCCGAGGTGAGCGAAGCGGCCGATCACCAGCCAAAGGTGTTCATCGGTAAGGGCTTCGTCGATCTCGAGTTGGTGAGCGACGATGCCGTGTATCGACCGGATGACGATACGGAATTCGTGGTCGAGTGGGTGACGCAGCGAGATCTCGATCTCGCCGGCCGAATCACGGAAGTCGCGGCCGGTCTCAACCTCACGCCAGATCCTGCGTCCGTTAGCGAAATCGAGCTTGGGCTCGATACAGCCGAATCCGGAACCATTGCACCCGTCTGGGCCGCACTTCTCACCGGTAATCCTGAGGATCAGGGTCGAGGAACACCTGGCGATGAGGTTCGGGATGCAAGAGCCCGGATCCCGAATCTGTGGTTCGGAGATCTCGATCCAGAAAAGACCCAGAAGCTCCATTTCGAGGTGTATGTTGCGCCAGAAGTCGTGGAACAGCGCATCGCTGGCGCAGTCGCTGCCGGCGGAACCATCGTGGACGATTCCGAATCCCCCGGTCTCACGGTGATCGCCGATCAGGAAGGCAACACCGGCATCATCTGTGCCGATCTCTCGGCAGCACCACGGAGCTAGCGAAGTCGACTAATCCAATTTGAGCTTGTATCCGAGGTGGCTCTGCTCAAATCCGAGCCGATCGTAGAACCGGTGCGCGTCCACCCGGCTCTTGTCCGTGGTGAGCTCAACCAGTCCGCAACCGCGATCACGTGCGTAATCAATTGCCCACTGGATCATATGCTTGCCGATGCCGCCACTGCGGGAGGCTGAACTCACGCGCACACCCTCGATTTGCATCCTGCTCATCCCCTTGCGGGAAAGTCCGGGTGTGATGCTGAGTTGCATGGTGCCAACGATAACTCCCGCCTGCTCCACGACCACCTGCATCAGGCGATCATCGGCCGAGATCACCGCCAATGCTTCGCGATACGGCGTGAGATCATCCGGCGATTCCCGTTGCGTACCGAGATGATCGTCGGCGAGCATGGCGACAATCGCCTCGAGATCGTCCTCTGTTGCCGCGCGAAAGCTGAGCTCGCTCATTTCGGTTTGACCGCGTACTGAATAAATCCACTGGCGGGGCCGAACTGATCGTAGAGTCGGCGCGCAGTGGCATTTGTTTCATGCGTCAGCCAGTGCAGCTTGTCCCAGCCGTATTCGGCCGCGAGTTTCTGCAGTTCCTGAATAAGCATCTTGCCGGCACCGCTACCGCGAGCGGCGGGATCGACAAACAGATCGTTGAGATAGCATCGAGGGGCAATCGCCCACGTGGTGCCGTGCAGGATGCAGTTGGCGATGCCGACCACCTCGCCATCCCGCTCGGCCACCAGCCCAAAGAACTCTGGCGTAGCATCGTCCAGAAGTCGCTCCCAGCTGGCAGCAGTGACCTCTGGCGGCATCACGGTCTCGTAAAATTCGCAGTATCCATCCCACAATCGATGCCAGGCGGCATGATCATCGGCAGTTAATTTGCGGACAGTTGTCGTGGCCATGCGGGTCTCCTTCGCGATCGATTCATCCATTCTAGAGTACGGGCACATTGGCCAATCGGGAAGCTAATATCTCAACATGCTTGACATGCAAGTATCTGCTTGCCTAGTATCTGTGCATGGCCGATGTGTTCAAGGCGCTTGCCGATCCCACCAGACGCACTATTCTCGATGAACTTGCGGAGCGCGATGATCAAACGCTCTTCGAGCTCTGTGGTCGGCTGGCAAACCGGCACAACCTGGGCATGTCTCGCCAGGCCATTTCCCAGCATCTGGCACTGTTGGAAGAGGCCGGGCTTGTGACCACCCGTCGCGAAGGGCGATTCAAGTACCACTCAATCGATACGGCACCGCTGAAACCGATTATGCAGCGGTGGGATAAGCAACCGAAACCTCGAACCAACGAACAGGGAGAATCATCATGAAATTCCACATATTCTCAGTATTTGTCGATGATCAATCCAAAGCCGAGAAATTTTATACCGAGATTCTTGGGTTCAAGAAGAAGCACGATATCCCGCTTGGTGGTGAAGATCGCTGGCTGACCGTGGTATCCCCGGAAGACGAGGGCGGCATGGAGCTTCTGCTGGAACCCTCCGGTCACCCGGCCGTGAAGCCATATCGCGATGCGTTGATGGCAG
>JAFAEA010000130.1 GCA_023424355.1 Chloroflexota bacterium
AGGGCAAATCGATCACCTCCAGCGAGGAAATGAGACGATCGGTATCCACGCCACCATACGGAACATTGCAGGCACGAGCGTCCCGCGGCAGGTAATCGAGCTTGTCCATGTCCAGTGTGCCGCTCAGTAATCCCGCCAGAATGCGGTCCTTATCGGTGATCGGCTCACCATTCACCATCGCGGCGACTCGCTGGGCATCCACATCCCAGATTTCATCCAAAACTGCGGCGATTTCGCCACTCGCGATAATCTCGGTGCCAACGTCCTCGTGGCTTCGGATCGGATCCCCGAGCTCCTCGATAGCATGACTGAATGGGTAGTGTCCGATATCGTGGAGCAAAGCCGCAGCGATCACGACGTTGGCATCGGTATCGCTGATGAAGCTGCCGGCCGAAGTCGATCTCAGGTGCGTTACGGCACGCTCTGTGAGGTGCATGACACCGATGGAATGCTCAAAACGGGTGTGCTTTGCACTTGGCCAAACACGGCTGGCGAATCCCAATTGTTGAATTCCATCCAGTCTGAGAAACGCAGGTTGGCTCAGCAGAGCCTCCGCCTGCGGTGAAAGAGGAATGAGATTGTAGAGCGAATCTCGTATTTGGCTGAAATTCGTCATCGTGGTTCACTCTGGCGATGGCTGCAGGTCACAAACCGGCAGGCTTTCGCGGTATTCTTTGAACAGATGGTTCGCTTTAACCATCTGGAAAACTGTACACCTATCGGAGCTTCGGCAAATGCCGTACGACCCTACCAATCCACTCTCGCTGCGAGCCGCAGAAATACTGCGATCCAACGACACTGGCGAGAGCATTAAGGCAGCACCATCGTTGTATCCACATCAATGGAGTTGGGATGCTGCCATCATTTCGATCGGTTTGGCCCACTTCGATCTCGATCGCGCGGTCGCCGAAATGCGACATCTCCTTCGGGGCCAGTGGGCCAACGGCATGATTCCGCACATTCTCTACAACCCGGATGTTAACCACACGGCGTATTTTCCGGATAGTGCTCGTTGGGGGTCGCGGATAAACTCCGCCGATTCGCCGCGGAATCACGATACCAGCGGTATCGCGCAGCCACCCGTGCACGCAATCGCCATTCGCCAACTCATCGATCTTGCTCCGGCAGAGAAGGCAAAAGCCATTGCCCATGAGTTCTACCAACCCCTGTTGGAATGGCATCGCTATCTGATGAGTGCCCGCGATCCTGAGAATAGCGGCCTCGTCACCATCGTGCATCCGTGGGAAAGCGGTATGGATAACAGTCCGCGTTGGGATGCTGCCATGGCGCGCATTCAGGTTCCCAGGGATGATCTGCCGCCGTATACGCGACGTGATCTTGCCCACGTTGCCGATGCGTCTCAACGACCAACCGATGAGGACTACGATCGCTATATCTGGATTCTGGAAGTCCTGAAGCGTGGCCAGTATCGCGTGGAATCTATTTACGAAAGACTCCCGTTCCGCATGAAGGATGTGTTCTTCAGCGCGTTGCTGGTGAGCGCCAACGAGAGCCTCATTCAAATCGGCACGCTCGCTGAAGCGGATCTTGAGGATCTCGATATTCTGGAAGAGTGGATTCACCGGGGCCGACGCGGACTCGCCGCCGCCTGGGATGATGATCACGGCTGCTGCTTCGATACCGATCTGATCACCAATGAACCGGTCAAGGTTGAATCGGTCGCGATGATTTCGCCACTACTCGCCGGCCAACTCACGCAATCCATGCGGATGTCTCTTCGTCAGCTCTGGCATAGCCCGCGGATGGTTGGTCATCCTTCGCTACGATTCCCATTGCCGCCAACCACCAGCATCTCCGCACCCCAGTTCGATCCATCGCGATACTGGCGCGGACCGATTTGGCCTGTAATCAATTGGCTGCTCTGGTATGCGTGGGACCGCATTGGCGAGTTCGAAATCGCCGATGAGCTCAAGAACACGTCGTTGCAGCAAATCAGTCAATCCGGTTTTTATGAGTACATGAATCCGCTTACCGGCGAGGGCCTGGGATCGGATAATCAATCGTGGACAGCGGCAGTCACACTCGATTGGCTTGCCGGCGCGCCCATCAATATGCCTGTAAGAATTATTAAGGAGTAACGCCGTGAGTCTGTCCCGCAAGGCCATTTTGGGTGTGGCCGATATCCCCCAGGTTAAGAAGATTTTCCAGACGAATAGTCGCGCCAAGGCGATGGTGAGTCGGTTTGTCGCAGGCGATACTGCCGAAGATGGAATCCGCGTGGCGGCAGGCTTCAAGGAGCAGGGGATCACCGTTACGCTCGATCTGCTTGGCGAGAATGTTAATTCCGAAACCGCCGCATCCGAAGCGGTGCTCAGCTACGCTGATGTTCTCCGCCAAGCGAAGGATGCCGCGATCGAACCCAACATCTCCGTCAAGCTCACCATGCTTGGTATGGATTTGGGTGACGACCTCGCACGTGAAAACCTCAAACGAATCCTGGACGTCGCCCGCGATGTCAACGGATTCGTTCGCGTGGATATGGAAGGCTCGGATTACACCGATCGCACCCTCGCCATCTTCCGCGATATGCACGACGAGTACGGCGATCACGTAGGAATCGTGCTGCAAACCATGCTCTACCGTACCGGTGAGGATGTGCTCGAGATGATCGAGCGCAATGCCCGTGTGCGCCTGGTGAAGGGTGCATACGCCGAGCCGGAATCCGTGGCTATGGGCAGCAAGGAGAACGATGCCGCCTACCGGCAACTCATGCGGATGCTCATGCAAAAAGGGAACTACCCGGCAATTGCCACACACGATATGGCACTCATCGAGGATGCCATGGAATACGCCCGCAAGAACACCATCACCCCGGATCGCTACGAATTCCAGATGCTCTACGGTGTGCGCACCGGCGAGCAACAGTCGCTGCGGAGCAAGGGGTACAATATGCGAGTGTACACACCGTTTGGTAAGGACT
>JAFAEA010000011.1 GCA_023424355.1 Chloroflexota bacterium
CACATGGCGATGCGGGTGCGGGAGTTCGCCGATGAACTTGATCTGCTCTAGTTTCGCGCCGTTTTCCTAGGCACTCGCACCGGTGTAATGCCGGATGGCATAGGTCCAGAACTTCCGCGCCACCAGCACAAACAACGTCGCCAGAGCTAAGGTCAGCAGCACATTCTGCCAGGTGACTCTTCCCAACAATGCTTCCGATGGCACCGTCACCGCGAAGGCGATGGGGATGATGAAGGTGAGGCTCACCCGCAGCCATCCGGGATAGATGGTGATCGGCCAGCTGCCAGCATTGCCGAACATGGTGTTGAAGATCACCAGAATGTTATCCAGCTTCACGAACCAGAAAGTGAACGTAGCCAGCACCATCATGAAGCTGTACACCATCGCGATTCCGGCCAGAAGCAGCATCGCAAACAGCAGCAGACTACTGAAGGCCACGCTTGTACCCTGCAGCATCAATCCCGTGATGATCACACCGATACCGATGAGGAATTGCGTGATCGCCTGTGGCGCCACTGATTGCACACTCGCCAGCAGTTGCGAATCGGCCGGTTTGGTGAGCAGGAAGTCGAATGTCCCCAGCCGAATGCTCTCCATGAACGCCTGCATGGATGGGCGAATCACGATTCCCAGCACACCGCCCACTACAAGTTGAACACCGGCCAGCACGATCAAATCGTCCCGACTCCATCCCTTGAGCGAATCGGTTTGATTGAAGATCACCGCAATCGCCAGCACCTGCGAGAGAATCTGGATGAAGGCGTTCACTACCGCAATGAAGAAATCGGCACGGTACTGCACGAAGTTGATGAGTCCGAGGCGGAAATAGGTCCGGACAATGGCCAGTGATTGCATCGTTACGCCCCCACTGCCGTGTATTGCTTCATCGCCCGTTTCCAGGTGAGCACCAGAACCGTGGCCGCGATGCCGATCCAGAGCATTTGCATGCCGAATCCGAAGAGCGCGTCCTGTCCGCTCACATTTCCGAGCGCGACTTCGGTCGGGAACGCGATGCACCAGCGGAACGGCAGAATGGTGGCGATGGTTTGCACGAAATCGGGCATCACGCTCAATGGCGCGAATTGCCCGCCGAGAAACAGGAAGAGCATGCCGAACACATTGTTGATGGATGAGACTTTCGTCAGCCAAAACGCGGCCAGCGCGAGGGTCCATTCCAGCACAAATCGCAGCACCATCGCCAGCAGAAGCGCTGGCAAAAAGGCGATCACATCTCGCCAGTTGGTGCTGGAGAAATCAGCATTGAATACGATGCCCATCAGAATCACACCGGGCACAATGCCGATGAGTCCCACGATCTTGAAGCTCAGATTCTGGCTGATATCGTTATGGATCGGATGAATAGGGCGCAACAGAATGGGCGTGAAGAATCCGGTGCGGATTCGCCACTCGAACTCCCACATGTGCCAGATAAAGGTGAAGTGGCTCACCAGCATGGTGATGATGAAGTAGGCCGCGAACTCACCTGAGGTGAATCCACCGGCGGTGCCACCTTGCGAATCCGCCACCGCCTGCCAGATCACGATAGACACCAGCGGCTGCATGATTCCGCTCAGCACCCAGATCACCAGGGAGCCGCGATAGGCCAACTGATTCGCCAGATCCAGCGCGAATTGGCCCTTGTAATATTCCAGCAGCGATTTCGCGGATTTGCTATTGAAATCCGGCTTCTGATCCGCTTCCATTAGCTGCTCGCCTTGGAGGATTCCCCACCGGTTTTGAACACGGCCTCAATGACTTCCTCGATGGGAGGTTCTTCAATGGTCAGGTCGGAGATCGGCAGAGCCGCCAGCAAAGCGCTGGCCGCGTGGGCAGTGGATGCCTTCGGCACCCGGAACGATGCACCGATTTCCGAGTGCTCCAGCAGTTCCAGATGCTCACCGATATCTGTGAGTGAAATCTCGGGAGCGTTTTCGAACTCTACCTTGATCGTCTTGTTCGGCGAGAATCGCCGCACCAGTCCGGGCAAATCGCCATCGTAGAGCAGCGTGCCGTGGTGAATCACAATCACGCGTCTGCAGAGTGCCTCCACATCGGCCATGTAGTGACTGGTGAGCATCACCGCCGCGCCGGTGCGCTGGTTGTATTGAGCGATGAACTCGCGGATGCGACGTTGCATGGCCACATCCAGACCAATCGTCGGTTCATCCAGATACAGCACCTGTGGCTGATGCAAGAGAGACCCCGCGATTTCGCACTTCATCCGCTCGCCGAGCGAGAGGTTTCTGGCCGGCTTGCGGACCAGGTCTTCCAGCTCCAGCCATTCGATCAGCTCATCCAGCCGCTGCTTGTAATCGGCATCGTCGATCCGGAAGATCGCCTTGTTGAGCTGATAGCTATCGATGACCGGAATATCCCATTGCAACTGGTTGCGCTGGCCCATGATGAGCGCCATGCGACTGAGGTAATTTCGATCCCGCTCCCATGGCGTGAATCCCAGCACATTCGCTGTGCCGGCGGTGGGGTAGAGCAATCCGGAAAGCATTTTGAGAGTGGTAGTTTTGCCGGCACCGTTGGGACCAAGAAATCCCACGATCTCGCCCGGCGCGATCTCAAATGAGATATCGCGCACCGCATCGACACTGCGCTTTTGTCGCTTGAAAACCGAGACAGCCGCAGCCTTGAGTCCGCCTTCGCGTTCAGGCACGATGTAGGTTTTGGTGAGGGAATCTACCTTGATAATGGAAGAATCGGACATTGCGCTTTCCCGGGTGCATGTTTGCGGAGATTGTTCGGCTTGCAGTCTACCGCACACCAACCTGTTAGGATGATCGCATCGATGCCCGTTTTCGGAGGAACTGCGCGTGAATCTGGATCGAATTGGAACTGGAGTTATCGGCGCTGCTGCACTCTGGCTTGGCTATCTGGTACTTGAGTTGCCGGATACCGATGTGGAAGTGCCCTGGCGCAACCTGCTGATCTCTATCTTTGTGGCAGTGGCTCTGCTGGCAGTCTTTCCGCGCAAACTCGAACTTTCCGGCACCGTGTTGGCGTTCGCAGTGCTGGGAACCTGCACCAATCTCGCCATCTTCGAGCGCGATGCTATTGGCATCGAAGCCGTAGTGCCAGTGATTTTGGTGGCCATCGGGATCGCATTGCGACGATCCCGACTTGATCTCAGCGATGTAGTGGGCGTTTCGGCACTCGTCGCCTTCGGCTTGGGAGTTGTTCAGCCACAGGTCGTCATATTCGCGCTCACATTCATCTTGATCGTGAACGTCATCATTTGGATCGTGAACCGATTCGGCGCCTCACGTGCATCTTAGGAACTACTCACACCAATCTTCGATCACGCCTTCCAACACCTGCGTGAGTTGTCGGCAAGTTTCGATTTCCACCCATTCTTCGGCTGCGTGCGCACCGGCTCCGGTAGCGCCGAACAGCAGACACGGAATCCCCGCCTGATCCATCAGGCTCGCATCGGTCCAGAACGGTTCTGCCCGTAACTCCGGTGACTTGCCCAGAATCTTTTCGGCGTGCTTCAGCACCGTTTGGGCGATGTCGCTCTCCGGGTCGGTTTCGAACGGTTGCCGCACCAGACCCGGTTCGATGGAATATGCGAAATCCGGCACGCGAATCACGAGATCGTCGAGGATATCGGTGAGTTCTTCCAGCACCAACTCGGGCGTTTCGCCGGGAATCGTCCGCCGTTCGATGGTGATGCGGCACTCGGCCGGGTAGCTGCTGGCCTCCTCGCCACCGGAAATGATCGAGGCGTGGATCGAGCCCGGACCAAGCCGCGCATGGCCCTCACGCTGGTTCATCTCCGTCGTGAGGTTGTCCAGCGCCGCCAGAAAGTGTCCCGCCTTGGCGATCGCATCGATCCCGAGTTCGGGTCGGCTGCCGTGATACGCCCGACCGTGAATCACCACATCGACCCATACGAATCCCTTGTGCCAAAGGGTCGGTTCCATGTTCATCGGCTCGGTCACGATGCCGGCATCCGCGGTGAACCGGTCCAGCACCTCGGCGGTGCCCATGCTGGCGTGCTCTTCATCGGCGACACAGCACACGATGATATCGCCGGCAGGATTCTCGGCATTTACGGCGGCGCACATCATCGCCGCCACACCGCTTTTCATATCGTAGGCACCGCGTCCAAACAACTTGCCATCCCGGATTTCTGCGGCGAGAGGATCGCCATCGTACCCGGCCAGCGTGACGGTATCGTAGTGTCCATTGAGCATGAGCGATTTGCCGCCACCGCTTCCCCTGCGGATGCCGACAACCGACGGCCGACCGGCCACCTTCTCCAGCCGCTGCGCTTCCAGGCCGTGATGCTCAAACCACGCCATGCAGTAATCGGCGATTTCGCCTTCGCCAGCCGCTCCGGGAATGAGTGATGGATTCACAGAATTGATTCGTACCAGTTGCGCGGTGAGCTCAACCGGATCGAGAGGATACTGGCTCATGATTTCGACGCTTTCACGACGTCCACCAGCTTCTGGATCTCATCGTCCGTCGTGATGTAATGTGCTGATGCGCGGATGTATGTGCCCATGCCTTCCCACTCTGGATCCAGCCAGGTACGGTAGATATTGGAAACCGAGGTATTGATCTTCTCCGCCGAGAGCGCTTCTTTGAGCTTCTCCGAAGCGATACCGGCTCGGGAGAAGGTGACGATTCCGCCCTGGACTTCGCCGGTATCGTGCACCTGCACACCATCGATTTCCCTCAGCTTCTCCCGAAGCAGATTGCCCTGTTTTTGTACCCGCTCCCAGATATTCTCCAAACCAAGATCGAGCGCGTAATCAACCGCGGCACCCATCCCGAGGCGACCAGCGATGTAGCTCTCCCAATTTTCGAACCGGCGCGCATCCGGCCGAATCTCAAACTCAGTTGGTGAAGTCAGTTCGGCAGCGTGGAGATCGAGCAGGGGAGGCGTGGCATCCTGAATCCGATCACGGCGCATATAAAGGAAGCCGGCACCGCGAGGTCCACGCAGATACTTGCGACTCGTCGCGCTCAGCACATCGCATTGGAGAGTTTCAACATCCAGCGGCAATTGTCCCGCACTTTGGCAGGCATCCAGCACATACCACGCTTCCGGTTGGTGTTGGCGGATCAGTTTGCCGATGGCTTCCGCGGGCTGTACGAGTCCGCCATTGGTTGGCACATGGGTAATGAACACCCCAGCGGTCGGTTTTTGAAGGGCAGATTCCAGCGCATCCAGATCGATCTGACCGTGGGCATCGTTCGGAACCACCTCGATCTCGATATCGAAGCGCTCCTTAATTTGCAGAAGTCCCACCATGTTGCTGGCGTACTCCCAGCTGGTGGTGAGCACCCGATCTCCCGACTCAAACGGAATCGAGTACACCGCCATATCCCACGCGCGGGTGGCGTTCTCGATGTGCGCGATTTCATCGGCCGAGGCATTCAGCAGCTTCGCGATGGATTCGTACGCTGCCTCGATACGCGAGTGCGCCTCGGCCGCGGCCTCATAGCCACCCATAGTGGCCTCCAGAAGCAGGTGTCGCACCACGGTATCCAGCACCGGTTTGGCAGGCAATGCCGAGCCAGCGTAGTTGAAGTGGGTCACGTGATTCACGCCGGGTGTATCGGCGCGAAGGGCATCGAGGCGGTCGAGAATGGCAGTCACGGCGCGGTCTCCGGTTCATTGGCGATGGATCGTTGCTTCACCATACCTGAACTGCCGGATTTGGCGAGAGGTTGTGCCCGCCCGACGCTGGTATCAATTCAGCTTTCGTGCTTGCCAGAACACAATCGCCGCCGCAAGTAATGGGATGAGCATAAACGGGAAGAAAGGCGCCTCGGTGATCGAGAGGTTCGCGCGTCCTTTGGCGACTGACACCCACTCGGCGAGCATCATCGCGACTCCGGAGATGAGAATCACCAGCCCCAAAACGTTTCCCCAAAGTTTCTGGCGAGAAACGAGAGCCAGAATGAATGCGATCATGATTGGGACGAAAGCGGTACCACTCACAATCCAGCCGACGTTTGAGGTCCAGTGTACGGGATGCTCCGGCGTGGAAGCCAGTCCATGGCCCAGAGCGGCGATGATTGAACCGAACGTGGTGACCAGCATTGAAATCACCATCACCACAGCCATGATCAAGATGGCTCCATCTGACTGGCGAAAAGGATGATTGGCGTGGGCTAGCTTTCTCTCGTCCATGACGAATTTTGCCTCCTGTTACATCAGAGTATGCATAATCCGTTCCAGCGGTGGGTATTCAGCAAGGTAAGCGCCGCATATGATGTTGCCAACGATTTGCGTTCAAAGCCATTTTCGGGGAATCACCAAATGCCACTCTCAGCACACGAACTGAAAGCCCATTTCAATCTCGATCCGGATGTGACCTTCCTCAATCACGGATCATTTGGCGCCTGTCCGAAGCCGGTTTTCGAGCGCTGGCAGCAATGGCAAGCCGAGATGGAGCGCCAACCGGTGGAGTTCATTGGTCGGCGTCAGGAAGGCCTGCTCGATGACGCCCGCGCGGTGCTGGCGGAGTACGTCGGCTGCGATGCCGATGATCTCACCTTTGTCACCAACACCACTGCGGCGATCAACATCATCGCCAGGTCCATGGACCTGCAGCCGGGCGATGAGATTCTCACCACCAATCTGGAATACGGCGCCTGTGATTACACGTGGGAATATCTCACCGCCAAGGCCGGAGCCAGATATGTGAAGCAGCCGATCACCCTGCCAACCACAACCCAGGAGCGTGTGGTGGAAGAACTCTGGCAGGGAGTGACTCCGCGCACGAAGGCGATTTTCATCAGTCACATCACCAGCGCCACAGCGCTGATTCTGCCGGTTGAGGAGATCTGCGCCCGCGCCAGTAGGGAAGGGATCCTCACCATCATTGATGGCGCACACGTTCCGGGTCAACTGCCGCTTAATCTCGAGGATCTCGGTGCGGATATTTACGCAGGCAATTGCCATAAGTGGCTGTGTTCACCCAAGGGATCGGCGTTTCTGTATGTGAACAGGCAGCATCAGGATTGGGTGGAGAGCGGCATCATCAGTTGGGGATGGCACCCGGAGAACACCTTTGTCACCCGTAACCAGATGCAGGGCACCCGCGATGTCAGCCCGTTTTTCACCGTGCCGGATTCCATCGCCTGGCAGCGCGAGTTCGAGTGGGATGCAGTGCGCGAACGCTGCCACCAGGAGCTGGCAGCATTCGTGGAGGATATCCACGCGACCCTCGGCACCACCCCGATTTATGCCGATGACTCCTGGTACGCCCAACTCGCCGTCATCACCCTTCCAGCAGGTGACTACCCGGAGCTCAAGGAGCAACTGATGGATCGCGGCATCGAGATTCCTGTCACCCAACACGGTGATTCCACCTTCGTCCGTGTCTCCATGCAGGGGTACGTCACCACAGAGGAACTGGCGAAACTGAAGCGGGCTTTGATCGAACTCATGGCCTGAGTTTCAGCGGCATTTTTCGGGCAGGGCACCCCCAGGCTTCTCGTGCATCAATAAGCATTTCGTGTACAATCGAACGTGTTCAGCAAAAGCGGCTTACTTTGAATCGCACAGGTGCAATTTCTGTCGATCAAACGGGCCAATCATAGATTCGCTGGTCCAGGGTACCGAAACGTGGTGCCAGTCGATTTTACGGAGGTGAACTCATGCCTACGACTCGTCGACAGTTTTCGCAGTTGATTGCTGCTGGTGCTCTCGGTGCCGCAGTTATGAAGGTTCCGCAGGCTTCCGCACAGGATCGCTTTACCATCGCGACCGGTGGAACCGGCGGCGTGTACTACCCATACGGCGGTGCGCTTGCCAGCGTACTCAGTGATGCTGTGCCGGATACCGATTGGAGTGCAGAGGAGACTTCTGCCTCGGTCGATAACATGTACCTCATCGAATCGGGCGATGCTGATCTGGCATTCGTGCTTTCCGATACCGCGTACGACGCCGGCCAGGGCAATGATCCGTTCGAGGCCGCCATTGAAGCGACCACGATCGTCACGCTCTACAACAACTACACCCACCTCGTGGTGAACGCCGATGCCGGTATCGCCTCGGTTGAGGATCTGGCCGGCAAGAAAGTTTCGGTTGGTTCCCCGGGCTCCGGTACCGAAGTGATTGCCCTCCGCGTGCTCGAGGCCGCCGGCCTCAGCGTGGATGATCTCTCCAGTGAACAACTCGGTGCAGGCGAATCCGCTGGCGCCATGAAGGATGGTCTGCTCGATGCATTCTTCTGGAGCGGTGGTCTGCCGACTGCGGCCGTCATCGATCTGGCGGCGACACCAAACCTCAACATCGGTTACCTCGCCACCGATATGTATCTCGATCAATTGACCGAGAGCTACGGCAGCTTCTACGCCGTGGCCCCGATTCCTGCCGGTACCTACGGTGAGAATCAGGAGGAAGTCAACGTGGTGGTGGTGCCGAATGTGTTGGTGGCACCGGCCTCCATGGATGAGGAAATGGCCTACAACATTACCAAGGCAATTTTCGATAACCAGGATCAGCTGATTGCTGCCGCACCATCTGCTGCAGAACTCACGCTGGAATCCGCTCAGTGCTCGGCTTCACTGCCGTATCACCCGGGAGCGGTTCGCTACCTGGAAGAGCAGGGAATTGCACCAGGTACCTGCAGTACCGGAAGCGCAACTCCGGAAGCGACACCTGAAGGTTAGTCACGAGATGAATCGGGGAGCAGAGTCAATCTGCTCCCCGGTTTGAGCCGGAACGCAGAATGGTAACAACGATGGTTCGTGCCGGCGCAATTGTGGCGATATTGGCGTTGCTGATGGTGCCAGCACTGCTGGCATCCGGCGGGCAGTCGCTGCAGGTGCACTCGGAGGATGGATCTCTGGTTTGGTGCGTGAATGTGAATCCAAACGATACGGTGCAGCTGCAGTTCACCCATTCCATGTTTGGGGGGTATGTGCGGGAGGATTGGCGGGTCACGCCATCCAATGAGCTGGCCCGATCACGTTTCGTGACCGAGAACGCCGCCGCTGCCGAGTACTACGCCACCGATGGAACCAGCTATCGCGCCGATGATGGTTACGTGGTGCCGGGAGCGCCATTACAGCAGCCGGAGTTGACGATTCGCGTTAATAATCGCGGAAACCATGTGCTCACCACCGGCGATAACTCCATTCATCTGGCCGAAGCACTGCCGCAAAGCACACAGGTAAGGGTGCAAGTTCAACCCGAATCCTGTTGACCACGTGTTCAGAACTGGTCCCTTTGAAAGGACGAGCAAACGATGCCCGAATCGTCGGAGAAATTGACCAAGCCGGTAGAAGATGCGACGGATTCGGTCGAAACGTTTGAACCGGAAACGGTAGAAGATCAGGTAGATACCCAGGCATTGATCGAGGAGTACGAAAGCGAACTCCCCACGCGATCATTCACTGGTCCAATTTTCTGGATTGTCGGCACCTTCGCGGTGTTCATTTCCATCTTTGCCCTCGCTAAAACCCAGGTGATTATCCCCACGCAGAGCTATCGCGTGGCATTCCTTGGTGCGGCCCTCGCGCTCACTTTCCTCATGTATCCGTGGAAGCGATCAGCAGCGCAGAACCCAAACATCATCGATATTGGCAGCTCGATTCTGCTTGCCATCCTTTCGGTGGTGGCATCTGCCTATCCATTTGTGGTTGGGTTCGATTCTTTCCTGAGGCGATCCGTTCGCCCAAACGAAACCGATGTATTGATGGGTGTGTTACTCATCATCCTCGTGCTGGAAGCCACTCGCCGCACCGTCGGCTGGATTCTGCCCGCGTTCGCTGCTGGGTTGTTGGCGTATGCGCACTGGGGATATATGCTCCCCGGCGATTGGGGACATCGGGGCTATTCGCTGGAACGCATCGTTGGCCATATGTACATCGATGTGAAGGGCATTTACGGCACCGCGCTCGATGTTGCCGCCACATATATCGTGCTTTTCACGATTTATGGTGCCGTGCTGGAGTTCAGTGGCGCCGGCAAATTCTTCCTCGATTTCTCGTTTGCAGCTACAGGGCGTAAGGCCAGCGGTGCCGGCAGAACCACCACCATCGCAGGGTTCCTGCTTGGTACCGTTTCCGGATCCGGTGTCGCAACCACGGTGACTCTCGGCTCTGTCGCCTGGCCAATGTTGAAGAAGGCCGGATACGAGCGCAACGCCGCTGGTGCCGTGCTTTCCGCCGGTGGTATCGGCGCGATTCTCTCGCCACCAACACTTGGGGCAGCAGCATTCATCATCGCGGAGTACTTACAGATCTCGTATCTCGAGGTGCTGAAACTCGCGACCATTCCCACGATTCTCTACTACCTCTGTATCTTCCTCATGATCGAGCTGGATTCCCGCAAGCTGAGCACGAAGGCCGTGATGATCGATACCCTGCCGGCCAAGACTCTGGCCAAGCGCTATTGGTATCACTTCACCAGCCTCTTCGTAATCGTGGGACTCATGGCCTATGGTTACACGCCATTCAAGGCAGTGGTGTATGCGACGGCAATCGCGTTCCTTCTCAGCTTCCTGAGGCGTGAAACCGCCATGGGTCCTCGGAATACGTGGGATGCGCTTCGCTCTGGCTCGGTTGGCACGTTGAGCGTCGCCAGCACCTGTGCGACCGCCGGCATCATTGTGGGTGTGATGACCCTCACCGGTCTCGGCCTGAAGATGAGCGATCTCATCGTCGATCTCGCCAACGAAACACTGATTCTCACCATCATCTATTCGGCATTGGCAGTCTGGATTCTCGGTTTGGCCGTACCGGTTACCGCCAGTTACATCATCGCGGCCGCGATAGTGGCACCGGCGCTCATCGTGATGGATGTGCCGGACGTGGCAGTGCACATGTTCATCTTCTACTACGCCGTGTTGAGCGAGGTGAGTCCGCCGACCGCTCTGGCGCCGTTTGCTGCCAGCGCGATTACGGGCGGTAATCCGTTCAAAACCATGATGATTACGTGGAAATACACCTTACCGGCATTTGTGGTGCCGTTCATGTTCACGCTGGATGTGGATAACGGCATCAACCTGCTGATGCTGGGAGACTGGACGGATATCGTTCTCAGCACGATCACGGCATGCTTCGCGATTGTGGCGTTGGTGGCCGGAGTCGGCGGCTGGATTCTGCGACAGGCGAATCTGATAGAGCGATTGCTCCTCATCATCGCCGCCGGATTCCTGTTCTATACCGGACCGCTGCAGGATGCGATTGGCCTCGCGTTCTTCGCGGCCGCGGTGGGATTGCATTGGTTCCGCATCCGCGGCAATCCGGAGGAGCCGAGCCCCGCAGCGGCATGATGGCGGTCGGTCCACACGTAGGCCCGCATTTTATATGCGGGTTGCGCGGACCGATGTCGATGGTCGAAATCTCGCCATTCGGCATCGCCCTCCGGTCGATCGTCGACCGGAGGGCGATGCTGCGGAATCTACCCCGCGTGGTCTTCCGGACCGCGCTCCAGGAACACCGGACACGGCGCCTCGCGGATCAACTTCTCGGCGTTCGAACCCAGCGACCACCGCTTGTATCCGCCTTGTCCGCGGGTGGTGATGACGAGGATATCGTCCACATCCACCGCCCACATCAGGGTGAAGGGCACCGAGCCTTCGACTAATTCGGTCGATATCTGGTCGCAGCTTTCTTTCGCCCTGGCTGCCATAGCCTCCAGATACGATTTCGCCTCAGATCTCACACTTTCCAGAGTCTTGTTGTAAAGCTCCGGATCCATATCTCGTGGAGCTACCCGTTCGGTCTGGGTGCTGCGGATGGACACCTTCACATCCTGCAGCCCTACGCTTCGTACCAGATGTAGCGGCAGATTAAGCGCCGATGCCAACCGGATCGAAGCCGAGAGACCGCGCTCGGCGATCTCACTTCCATCGAGCGCTACCACCACACGATCCGGCACCTTGGGGTTTCGGGTGAGTTCACCCACACGCACCAGCAATGTCGGGGTGGAACCGTGACGAACCACGCGATCGGCCATACTGCCGAAGATCACACGTCCGGCTGCACCGCGACCGTGCGTCATCATCACGATCATGTCGGCATCACTGCCAGCGTTAATGATCTCCTCGGCCACATCCCCAACGCGGATATCAACCTTCACGTCGCGGTCTTCCGTACGGAGTTCCTCGGCCAACTGCTCCATCTGGTCGGAGAGCGAGGTCTCGTTGCGGGCACTGTCTCGGCGGAGAATCCATTCCGGTACGATCACCTCGCGATCGACCATCACATGTAGCAGCACCAGTTCCTTTGCCGGGATCCGGGATGCATACGTGAGAGCCGCGCGACTCGGTTCTGAACCATCCAGTGGAACAATGATGCGGTTATAGATGTGCTGATGGGTCATGGTGTCACCTCCGTGGACGCCTTCAAAAGCGAATCTTGTATACAACCATGATAGCGGGGGAGCATGTGTTCACGCGACGGGAATATCCGGTAATTTGTGGCATTCCTGCGCTCGTTCACGAGTCATATCTGGCACGTAAAGTATATGCAGTGGGCTGTTTGTTTTATGATATGCCCACTAGGGGATAGCCCCTTATGCTGTTTGCGGAGTGGTAATGCCCGGTGGGGGCATGGATTGTTCACCGAAAATTTCGGCTGTGCAATTCTCGCATCCATGCAAAGTGGAGTGGGGGAGTAGCGTTTATGGAGCTTCAGGCAGGAGCAGAGCTGGTTCATGCTGCCGATGAAGATCGCGAGATCAAACGGAGCTGGGCGAGTTCATTCTTTGGGGGATACATCTTCCGCCGCCTCATGAGGGCGCTGTTTACCGTGTATCTGGTAACCACATTTATCTTCTTCCTTGTGCGGTTACTTCCGGGAGATCCTATTGAGGTCTACATCAACCGGCAAATGACGCAGTACGGATACAGCTACGAGGATGCAGCCAACCAGGCGAGATCCCTGTTTGCCATCGATGATTCCGCACCGCTGTGGCGTCAGTATCTGGATTACATGTGGAGCTTGCTGCAGGGCGATATGGGGCAATCCATGGTTCTGCCAGGAACAACCGTGGCCAGCATTATTCAGAGCCGCATCTGGTGGACCATTTTCTCCGTTGGTACCGCCCTTCTCATCGCGTTTGCGCTGGGTAGCCTCATCGGTATGCTCATGGCCTACAAACGCGGATCGCTCTTCGATGGTATCGCCAGTACCATCGGCTCCGTGCTCAACAGCTTCCCGAACTATCTGTTTGCGCTTCTTGTCATCATCATCTTTGGTGTGCAGTTAGGCTGGATTCCCTACACGAAAATGCGAGGGTCTATCTCCAGTGGGCAACAGGTAGAGTTCAGTTGGGCGTTCTTCTCGGATGCCTTATATCACGCCTTCTTACCGATAGCGGTGTACGTGATTACCAGTATCGGCGGGTGGATGTTGCTAATGAAGAGCTCCACCATCTCCACGCTGGAAGAGGATTACGTTTCCGCTGCCCGAGCTCGTGGTGTGCCGGAGTGGCGCGTGCTTGGCTTCTATGTCGGCCGCAACGCTATTCTGCCGCTGTTCACCCAACTCACCATTTCCATCGGATTCGTCACTGGTGGTTCGCTCCTGGTGGAGCCGATCTTCCAGTACCAGGGTATCGGTGCCCGACTGTACGAAAGCATTAACCAGCGCGATTACCCGGTGCTGCAGGGAATCTTCCTTGTAATCACCATCTCTGTGGTAGCTGCCCTGTTTGTTGCCGATCTGCTGTACAGCCGACTCGACCCACGTATTCGATCCTAGGAAGGGGTGAGACATGACAACTGCAACTCCCGCTGCAGAGAACACTCGCTCTGCTCGTATCGTTCCTCCGAGCCCCTGGCGTCGATTTGTGAGCCAGAACAAACTCGGTACATTCGGCATCGTTGTGCTGGTCGCAATTCTGGCGCTTAGCTTCATTGGCCCATTCTTCCTGCCGGATAAAAACCCGACACGGGTGGATCTGGTGTATTGCTCCCCCAGTGCCGATGCCTGGCTCGGCTGCGATAACCGTGGTCGCGATATCCTTTACCAGATCGTGAATGGTGGCGCTCAGCTGATTCTCGTGAGCGCGGCTGTCGCCTTGCTCAGCACGCTCATCGCCATCACCTTTGGCGCGCTGGCTGCTCTCATTGGCGGCAAGTTCGAATCCATTGTGCTCATGGTCACGGAAGTGGTGCTTACCGTTCCGTCCATCATTCTTCTGGCGGTGCTGGCGGCGTTCGTGAAGCTCAATAGCGCCTGGTTACTGGTGCTGATTTTGGCTGCGACCGGCTGGCCGACCTTGCTCCGCGCGGTTCGCGCCCAGGTGCTTTCTCTTAAAGAGCGCGAGTTTGTGGAAGCCGCGCGCATGCTGGATCTCGGGTTACCCCGTATCCTGTTCCGCGAAGTGCTGCCCAATATGGCCAGCTACATCCTCATCAACTTCGTGTTCGCCATGACTGGTGCCATTTACGGCCAGGTGGTGTTGTACTTCCTCGGTCTCGTTTCTCTCTCCGGCGATAACTGGGGCCTCATGGTCGACCAGGCGTATCGCCAGGGTGCAGCGTACTCGCCGGATGGCATCATGTACCTGCTTTCGCCCATCGTCATGATTGTGCTGCTTATGTGGTCGCTCACATTGGTGGCTCGTGCTCTTGAGGATGTTTTCAATCCTCGATTGCGAGAGGCATAGGCCATGTCCAACCCATCGTCTATCGACCAAAAATTGGCCGAGCGCGATCGCGTTCGTGGTACTGCCGAATCCGATGCTCCGGTACTGCTCTCCATCAAGGATGTCTCTGTGGAGTACAAGACACCCTTCGGCTGGATGCAGGCGGTGATGAATTCCAGTATGGATATCCGCCGTGGTGAGGCAATTGCACTTATCGGCGAATCCGGTTCCGGTAAATCCACGCTCGGCTTCGCATTGCTGCGAATGCTGCCGCGCAGCGCGCGCGTTTCCACTGGCTCGGCCATGTTCCACGATCCCGATACCGGCCAGAGCTACGATCTGTTCAAGCTGAACGATAAGGAATTCCGCGATTTCCGCTGGAGCAAATGCTCCATGACCTTCCAGGCTGCGCAAAATGTGCTCAACCCGGTCATGCGTATCAGCCATACCTTCTATGAAACCGCCAAGGCGCACGGCTGGACCAACAAGCGCGAAGTGAAAGAGAAGACCCTCGATCTCTTCCGTAAGGTGCAGCTGGATCCGAACCGTGTGTTCGATGCCTACCCGCACGAACTTTCCGGTGGTATGCGTCAGCGCGTGAGTATCGCGCTGAGTCTGCTGCTCGATCCTGATCTGCTGATTCTGGATGAGCCGACCACCGCACTCGATATCATCACCCAGCGCGCGATCATCGACGTGATTAAGAGTCTGCGTGAACAGCTCGATTTCACCATGATCTTCATCAGTCACGATCTCAGTCTCG